>DATHIE010000634.1:0-2818 GCA_035316905.1 Chryseolinea sp.
CTGCTCCTGTTGCTGAAGGTGCCGTCGCTGGTGCCGCTGCCGCTCCTGCTGCTGGTGGTGAAGCTAAGAAAGCTGAAGCCCCTAAGAAGGAAGAAGGTAAAAAGTAAGTAGTTAGTAGTAAGAAGTAAGTAGTTAGTAAAAAATAAGAAAAGGAAGCACAGCTTCGTCGCTGGTGTTCCGTTTAAATACAGATCCCCCGGCTATGCATGTCGGGGGATTTTTGTTTCTTGACAATAGATTGAATGTAAGTTTAGGGTTATGAAATTTCTTATCGCAGGGCTTGGGAACATCGGACCGGAATATGAGCTCACGCGGCACAACATTGGCTTCCTTGTCCTTGACCAGCTCGCTGAACAACATAAGACAGAGTTCACCACGGAACGATTGGCGCAATACACTGAATTCAAATTCAAGGGGAAGAGCATTCATTTGATAAAACCCACCACCTACATGAACCTCAGTGGGAAAGCAGTTGCTTATTGGCTGCAGGAGTTAAAGATATCCAAAGAAAATCTGTTGGTGGTAATGGATGATATCGCTCTTCCGTTCGGGAGTCTGCGATTACGACCGAAGGGAAGTTCCGCAGGGCACAACGGATTAAAAAATATCGAGATGATCCTTAACGGGCAGGACTATGCACGATTGCGTTTCGGAGTTGGTAATGATTTTGGAAGAGGCCAGCAGGTGAACTATGTGCTCAGCAATTTTAATCACGAAGAATTTAAGAAGCTGCCCGATGTAATGATCAAGGCCAATGAAATGATCATTTCTTTTTGCACTCAGGGGATAGAGCGGACGATGAGTCAGTATAATGATTGATTGAGATTCTGCATAATTAGCTTCAAGCTTCAAGCCTACAAGCTACAAGCTACAAGCTTCACTAAGAGCCAAATTGATTGAGTTGACGAATAATAGCTTTTTTAGGATTGAGCTTTATTCTCGAATTTCTCCTCACTGATTAGTTTACCATCGTCGTTGTAGCTTCGGACATAAGCCACCTTTCCATCGGGATAATAAACTCTGTCTGTTCCAAAATGAATTTTGTCTTTCTGCGAGTCAGACATTGGTTCTAAATAATTCTTTACACGCCAGGTGTACTCTTCCGCCACAACGCCATCCTCGTAAACTTTCACGTGCTGCAAAAATCTACCCTCTTTCACTTCAGAGCTCCACTCTTCCTTCACTTGAAATGACTCACCATGTTTTTCATAGATACGCCTTGAAAGTGTATTGCCGTTTTCGTCATACAACAGCTTATCTCTAAATTCAAAGTCATTTGACTGCAGGAAATTTACATGATGGCCATGGCTAACCCATTCTCCTACTTCGACGAATTTAAAAGTTTGGGGATCTTCAGTTTTAAGAATTCTCAGCTTTCCCTTCAGGAGGCTGTGCCTGGCCGGATCGTTAAACACGATCTGCCTGGTTATCTCTCCACGTTGCTGGATAGCATCCTTATCGTCGGTACTCAACATTTTGGTATAGGTTGAAGGTTGTGCGTCCTGGTAATTACTAAAAAGTCTAAATGGCATTGCGGCCAATACAACTGCAGTTAAAAAAATGAATCCCATTAACGAGCTAAGATTCTTCGTGTTGAAGATAAGCATTTTCAACTATATGTCCCATGTCCAATCGTCGCAATCAAAGCGTGTCTGGCGGAAAAACATTGTTGTTGGCCGGTTAATCTTGTAAATCTTTGCGTCTCAGCCTTCGCGATTAACTTCCCACGCGCCTATCTCTAAGCAGTTCACTTTAACTCACAGCAACGTTCCTCATGGGCAACGCGAGTTTATTGAATTGGATGAATTTACGTTATTCTTTTTTCGATCGGCGAAAATAATAGCCAAGGCCAATACCAGCATTAGCGTATGTACTTATGTTAGAGAACGCAGTTACTCTCATTACAAAAAGCGATTACTCTTAGTCAACGTAACGATTCTTAAAAAACTCGTCCTGATTTTTTCGTTTATCGATCTTATCTTTTAAGACATAGGTCAATAGATTTATCCATGTAGGTTGGCGATGACGTTTGAGTATGATGTTTAATAGGGGTTCGATGTGCATCTTACCGTACTCGAGAAACACTTCCTGCAGATCTTTGAAGCGGTCGGAGTTAGCGGCTATTACCTCAAATTCTTTTTTCCAGGCGTTGACGTTAAAATGAAACCTTCGCTCCAGCTCATTCCACACCCTGTCGATATCTGCTACTTCAAAGACCTCGCGGATGTATTGAACCGATAAAGGCACCTTGGCCATGACATCAGATTAAAATAAACTTCCCTGCCCCTCATTTGCGCCGCCTGACTTGCCCGACTTCTTTTTCTTTGGCGCTTCCTCTTTTTGTGTAACGACACCACTATCTGCATCTACCACTTCCTGGTATTGCTGCGGCTCCATTACCTTCGGCACGTCGGTCTCTTCTGTCTTACTCGTGATGAGCTTGCTGATGGTATGTCCGTCCATCATCCCTGTGTCGAACGGCTGACAAAGAGCCATCACATCGTCCTTTGTCAAATTGGGGTTAAGCCAGTCCTGTTCATATTGCCGTGGGATGATCACCGGCATTCTTTTTTTACTGTTGTGGACCTTTTCCATTAACTGGTTAGCCTTTGTGGTCAACACTGTGTAAGTGAAAAGCTCCTGATCTGTGGTACGGTCTTTCCACCTTGAATAAAGTCCCGCAATGGAAAACAGCGGCTGATTAGGCAGAGCGAGATAATAGGGAACTTTTGATTTTCCTTTTTCATCCATCCATCGCCACTCAAAAAATCCCGAGCAAGGAATTAAGCACCGTTTGTTCTCTGTCGCTGAATCACGG
>DATHIE010000635.1:0-2079 GCA_035316905.1 Chryseolinea sp.
GGTAAGGAAGCAATCAAGATCCTTGCTGATAACCCGAAGGTCGAAATGGTTTTAATGGATATCATGATGCCTGAAATGGATGGGTATGAAACGACCCAGAAGATCAGGCGTGAGCACAAGAACAACACGTTGCCAATTATTGCTGTTACAGCGAAGGCTATGAAGGGTGACCGCCAGAAATGTATTGAGGCTGGGGCATCTGATTATATAACCAAGCCGGTAAAAGTTGACCAGTTGCTATCATTAATGCGGTTATGGTTCTGTAAATAATAGTTAAATCGATGCAACCAAAAATACTTTTAGTAGACGACCGGGAAGATAACTTGCTTTCTATTGAGGCTATTCTTTCTCCGAGCGGATACCAATTTGTCAAAGCCAGTTCAGGTAGACAGGCATTAAAAGTCTTACTCTCTGAGTTTGATTTCGCTATGATCCTCATGGACGTAAAAATGCCTAACCTCAATGGTTTTGAAACCGCGGCTCTTATTTACGAACGCGAAAAACTCAGGCATATCCCTATTATTTTTATAACGGCAAATAATTATGGAGACGAAAATATATTTAAGGGCTATCAGTCCGGGGCCATAGATTACATTTTCAAGCCGTTCAACCCTGACGTGTTGCGTGCAAAGGTTGCTGTATTGATCGACTTGTACAAAAAGAACAGGCTTTTGCTCGAGCAGGAGCAGAAGCTTATATCTATCAACAAAAGTCTCGAACGGGAAATTGCTGAAAGAAAAAATTCCGAAGAAAAAGTAAAACAGCTGAACAGAAAATTGCTGGAAAATATCGCAAACCTGGAATCTGCAAATAGGGACCTTGAGCGTTTCGCGTTCATGGCGTCGCACGACCTGCAGGAACCGTTGCGAAAGATCAGGATGTTCAGTGACCGCCTGCTTACCAGGTCCAAAAATGTGCCGGAAGAGGATGCGAAGGTTGTTAACAGGATTCAATTGGCCGCGGAACGGATGCAGGTGTTGATAGTCGACATCCTTTCATTTTCAAAAGTATCGAACGACAAGTCCGCGTTTATTGAGAGCGACCTTAATGCTGTGATTAAAGAAGTATTAACGGACATGGAGGAGGAAATTAACACCAACAATGCGACAATATCTATACAGCCATTGCCTCCGCTCCATGTTAGACCTACTCTGATGCGCCCGCTGTTCCACAACTTGATAAGCAATGCATTAAAGTACCGCAAAAAGGATGAGGTAGTAAATATTGACATCCGGTCGGAAGTAAGTTTTGGAATCAGCGACCGTGATAAGAATCTGGTCAATAAGTATTGCCGTATTTTCATTAAGGACAACGGTATTGGGTTTGATCAGAAATATGCAGACGAGATTTTCGGCATGTTCCGGAGATTACATCATAATGGAGAGTATTCAGGCACAGGAGTAGGGTTGGCGTTGTGCAAAAAGATAGCCGAGCTTCACCATGGTTTTATTTCGGCCCGAAGTAAGATCAACGAAGGATCTACGTTCATCGTCTCATTTCCGCTCAAGCACGAAGAAGTAAGAGTGAACTAATTCCAGTTCTTAGAAAATATATATTTCAATGCATTACAAAGCTCGATAAAGCGCGTAGCCTTTATCATGTAATGGACGGCTCCCAGTGATGTGATTTCCTCGATGTCTTTCGGTCCGAAGAAAGTTGAATACATTATTACTGGAATACCCTTCAGGTGGTCCGATTTCTTGATTTCCTTTAACAGTTGCTTTCCATTGATCTTCGGCATGTTAAGGTCGATGAAAAGCATATCGGGTCTAAGAAGGATTTCTTCATTGAGCTGTTTCAGCGCTGCCTCGGCGTCATTAGCAAAAACACAATGCACAAGGGGATCTACCTCTTTGACCGCATCAAGAAAAATCTCCTGGTCCTCCGTGTCATCGTCGATGAGTAGAATGGATCGATAGTGACTCATGCAAGTGTGTAAAGGGAGATCAAGTCTTAAGCGACAGGTGGATGAACTTGTCTAAATATAAGTAAGATTCAGGCAATTTGTGCCGTTGGCGTGTATAATTCTCCCCAACCCAGGAAAACAGGATCTTGAGTTTCTCCCGAGAATTTTGATGA
>DATHIE010000636.1:0-19289 GCA_035316905.1 Chryseolinea sp.
CACGCCGTAGGTTCCTGCCCAACAAAAATCAGGTATGATGTTCACAGTTGGCATTAGCTCGCTAAACATCGCCACTAAAGCCAATCCTTTTTCTTCGATGATGCTGTCTCTTCTTTTTGCGTTTTGAAAGGGTTCGTCAGCGCCGCCAATTATTATTCTGTTGTCAGAAGTGCTCCTCAGGTAGAGATAAGGATCTTGAGTATCCCAAAAAATGGTGCTGCTTAACTGACTCGGTAGGTCGGCCATTGGCTCAGAGATACATGCATATGTACTGTTCAGGTTTACGATCTTATCTTTGATCAGATCTTTTGTTTCGTAGCCGGTTGCGTATACAATAGAGTCGGTTGTGATCAGGAATGAATCGTCGGTATACACATAGTTTTTCCTGGTGTCGTACTCGATGTTTGCTGCTTCCGTGTGGTCATATATTTTCAATCCATAATGCTGTGTCGCGTAAGCCATTAAATTGTGAGCAAGGCGGTAGCCATCAACGCTTGCTCCCGACCGCGAAATAATGGCTCCCATCCCATTCACCGCATATTGGTTCCATAGTTGTAATTCTGTCAACCATTTTACGTCAATGCCCATCACAAGACGGCTTTCAAATTCCTTCGAAAGCCACTCCATACTTTCATTGTCATGAGCAACGTAACAGCTGGCTTTACTTTCAAATCCACATTCCTTCCCCATCTTATTCACAAGCTTTTCCAGTTTTTTGATTGAAGCAATTCCTTCTTTATAACTATCCGTAGCAGCCTTTTTACCTACCATATCAATTAGCCGGTAAAGGGGCTCGTCAATTTCATATTGAAATAATGCGGTGGTTGCACAGGTGCTGCCTAGAGAAACGTCACGCTTGTCAATGATGACAACCTTGTAACCTTCACCAGATAGCTGAAATGCGATTAAGGAACCGGTAATTCCTCCACCTACGACTAGTACATCGCAGGTGATATTTTCTCGGAGGGAAGGGTACGAATTAATGATTCCATTCTTCAGCAACCAGTATGCTTCACCTGAACGTAATTTCATAACGGCGCTGAATTATTTTAGACTCCAAAAGCTATCCATAGAGAGGATAGCTTTCTAATCATATCATCACTAGTTATTCTCCCAACTCTCCTTTCTTTGCAAGTTTTTTCATTTCCTCATTTGCATATATCGCAACCTCCACTCTGCGATTGGAACTCCTTCCTGCACTGGTTTCATTAGAGGTCAATGGTTGTTTTTCGCCATAGCCCTCAGTCCTAATACGCGATCCCTTCACTTGCTGACTCGCAAGGTAGTTCTCGACTTCTCTTGCTCGTTTTTCGGACAATTTTTGATTGTAGTCGTCTTCACCACTGCTGTCCGTATGTCCTTCGATCAAGATGTCTGTGTCGTCATATTTATTTAAAGTCTTCGCAAGCTGATCAAGATTGCTTTTTGTTGCCTGCTGAAGCTGGTATGAATCAAGTTCAAACAGCAGCCCTGAATCGAATGTTATTATTATACCTTCGCCTACCCGTTCGACGGTGGCACCTTTAAGGTCATTCTTCAATTCTTCGGCCTGCTTATCCATGTGCCGCCCGATCAGCGCGCCGGCTGTTCCACCTACTGCTGCACCGATAATTGCGCCGACTACTGTATTGTCGGATTGATGACCGATCACTCCGCCGATTACGGCCCCGGCTCCGGCTCCGATTGCTCCACCTTTCGTCGTATTTGATGCTTTACAACTGACCAGCATCTGCGCGACAAGCAGGATTAAAGCCATTGTTACCGCTATGCTTAATGTAATTACTCTGTGTTTCATATAGCTAACTTTTAGTCTGAATTAAGTGCATCATCAACTTTTTGTCGCAGTTCTTCAAACTCAGTCTTCACTTCGTTTGCCCTGGCTTTTGTATTTTCCTTTATTTCAACCCAAGTCGAATCAGTGGATTGCTCTACCTGATCAAGGGTTCTTTCAACTTCCTCGCGCTGTTCGTCCAGGTTACGTTTTACATTTTCAAGTTCCGTTTTGGACCTATCCCCGGCCTGATCAATCTTCTTCGAGACTTTATCCAGGCGATCGTTGATATCATCGCGCAAAGCACGCAGATCTCTTTCTACTTCTTCCTTTTCATTTTTTACGTCTTGCTCTATAGCTTCCTGCGCTTCATCCACCTTCTTTTCAGAATTTGAACTACAGCTGTAAAATGCAGCAGCACCTGCGAAAACGAGCATTGATAAAACTAACTTTTTCATCACTTTAAGGTTTAACATCAATTCTTTGTGAAAGGCGCCACCTAAACGGTGACGCCTTATCCAATCAGATTAATAGCCAAATCCAACTAGATTTTTTCGATCTCTTTACGAAGTTCGTCTTTCGATTTGCCCAATCGTTGCTGCAAACGTCCAAAGAGTTCTTCCTCTTTACCTTCTGCAAACATCAGGTCATCGTCAGTGAGATCGGCATATTTTTGCTTCAATCTTCCTTTAACTTCATTCCAGGTTCCCCTCATTTTGAGCTTAATCATGGTTGTTCAGTTTTAGTTTGACTACATATCTTTCATCTTCACTTTTTCGCTAGCGTGATTAACGACATCTTTGCCGCCCTTCGCCAGTTGGTCGATCTTGCTATTGAGCTGTCTTCTCAATGCGTCGATAGATGATTCAACTGAAGACATGAAATCGTCCTTCGCCTTCAGTGAGCCGTCAACAATTCTTTTCCTGGTGTTTTTGCCTGATGCTGGAGCTAGCAATAGACCTATCGCCACTCCGATAGCTGTTGCTGCAAGCAGGCCACCAATTACTTTCTGAGCCTCTTTCATACTTGTTAAAATTTTTTTGTTAAGTCGATTACTTTTTTTGTGTTGATCATTCTACAGAAAACATTATGCCAGTGAACGGAGATGTTTAAAAACTGCGTTTATTATGCATTTCGACACATGAAAACGAGAAACAAACTCCACATCCTGACTGCGGACTGCAACAATTCATAGAAGTCACCATTAAAAGACAGTTATTTTTTTAGAAGCCTTACCGCTGGCTTTTACAATTAACCATTAATAGAAACTTGTGGAGTTTATGGCGGAAAATGTGCATCGGATTCCACACCTATTTACTATCGATGGCAGTTTTTCCAGTTGATACGGTCGTTTTACGATTGGTATGAAGATTTAGTGTTAGAAGTCATATTTAAAACCTAGATAAGTATATGACAACAGCGATTTCTTCTTTCCACGAAGAGCAATCAATAAAGTTCTTCAAAGAAATTAGTAGGCACCTGGGTATGAGGTCCCGTCACAAACTAGTGAAGCTTGTGCGGGCCGTCTTGTCCAATGTCCGGAGAAGTTTGTCGGAAGATCAGGCAGCCCTCGTAGTCAGCAGACTACCGCGGTTGTTTCGGCGGTTGTTTATCGGAAATCAGAAATCTGGTGAAAAGCAGCTCTCCATCAAACACCTGGACGAACTTGTGGATACCATCTATATGGAAGACAGGAGTTCTCAACACCATGCGGTATTTACTTCAGAAATCGACACGCTTAACGCAGTGATCCTGGTTTTAAATAAGCTCGATAGGTTTTTCGGTATACTCGAATTGAGAGTATTCCGATATCCCTTAACACAAGAATTGAAACAAGCAGCGATAGAGGAGGCTGTATAACATTCCTCACTACAAATTTTTAAACTTTAAAACCTAAATTTTATGTTACGCTGGACAATAACATTTCTCGTAATTGCACTGGTTGCAGCATTGTTTGGATTCGGAGGAATCGCAGCAGGAGCAGCAGGAATCGCAAAAGTATTGTTCTTTATCTTTCTCGTGTTGTTCGTACTATCACTGGTATTCGGTGCGAGTATCTTCAAACGATGATGGGAACAGTATCCAGAAATCCTGACCCGTAAGTCAGGATTTTTTTATTGGACAGGCAATGAAGAATTCATCAAGAATGCAACAACACCCACACCAGGAAGATAAGACCGGGCGGCCACAATATGCATCCAGAACCAAAATCAATTATAGTACAAACGATCCTAGAAACGCCGAAGACACGGCGCCCGAAGAACACAAAAAAAAATTCATTCGACTCCGTTCAAAGAAACATAGGTAAACGAAACGGCTGCAACGATGTTTTAATGGGCGGATCAGCTTAACAATACTTGAATGTTTCGCACGTGGACGCCAAAAAGATATTTAATAAAGGCAGCAAAGATCATCGGGTGGGTATGTCTATCACTTGTCGGGTTTCTTTTGCTGCTCATAGCAGCTATTCAAATTCCAGCGGTCCAAAACAGAATCGTTGAAAAAACAATTTCTGAACTCGAGCAAAAACTCGGGACCAAGGTCGCTCTCAGCCACATCTCTATCTCTTTTCCGAAAAAAATCGTCCTGGAAGAGCTTTACATCGAAGACCAATCACACGACACTCTTGTCTATGCAGGTGAGCTCACCATCGATACAGACCTTTTTGCGCTTCTCGATAAGAAAATACAATTAAACAATATATCTCTTGACAACTGGAAAGTAATTCTATCAAGATCCTCTGACATAGAGACATTCAACTATCACTTTATCCCGGCTGCTTTCAATCCTGATCCATCGGAAGTACCGGATACAACCGCAACACCCTGGTCATTCGATATAAAAAATGTACGACTCACCGACGTATACATCAGCTATCACGATAGTCGCCTCGGAAATGAAATCGACGCAACGATTGGCCAACTCTATGTCGATGTGGAAGAGCTAGACCTCGAGTCACCACATCTCTGGCTTAATTCTGTGGAATTTGAGAATTCAACTATCAATGTTGGCCTTTCAGGACTGCCTCAAGACGTGCCGGATTCAATTCAGGTTGATCCCGACACAAAACCATTCGCCTTTGATGTTGAAAACGTGTCATTCCGAAACATTGCGTCAACGCTGAAGAACGTGTCCATGGAGGAGATCCTTAGGGTAGATCTTGGAGAATTCACCATCGACGTAAAAAAATTTGATCTTGTTAAAAGGGAAATCGACATCGAGAACGTACTGTTATCAAACTCGTTCGTGTCCTTTCAACACACCGGCGCTCCCATTGATTCGGTAAGCAACAGTGAAGATAAACGTACGACCCAAGAACCAGCCTGGCTAATTAATTTAAGTTCAATAGAACTAAAAAATAACAGCGTTCAATACTATGATTTCAATGCCGCTATCCAAAGGGAAGGGTTAAACTTCAATAACTTATGGATCAGAAGTATAAACCTCCAGGCAAAGAATCTTTATTATGCCTCTAACAAAGCCAACGGTGAAATCGATTTATTGTCCTTCCAGGACAAAAGCGGCTTCACCCTATCATCCTTCAAAACAACCTTTGCCATAACCGAACGCGAACTGGACCTCAAGAACTTTGAGATCAATACTCCGCACAGCAAGATTAGGTTGGAGGCAAAATCACAATTTCATTCGTTCGAAACAATCGCCGATACTTATCCTGAAGCTATGCTGACTTTGAAAAGCCGATCGTCAGTTGGCATCAGGGATCTATTATACTTTAATCCGGGTTTGTTCGACAGCATTCCATTAAACATTCGCAAGGATGCAACTGTTACCCTGGATACACATTTGGAAGGCAAGGTGAAAGATCTCGACGTTCGGCAATTCAGGATCAACGCGCTCTCGGATACCAGACTTTCGGTGGTTGGAAACATAAAGGGTCTTCCGGACAAGAATGCTGTCATCCACGCCTCGGTAGATAACTTCTCGACAACTGGCAAGGATCTCAAGGCGATCCTTGATGACAGTGTCATTTCAAAGTTTGGCCTTCCCAACAGGGTGTCGTTAAAGGGAACATATGACGGGACCGTTTCGACCCCTTCGGTAAAAGCTGACCTTACCAGCGATGTGGGGAGAGCGCGCATCGACGCCAGACTCGATCTTCGTAAAAAAGGTAAAGAGACTTACGGCGGCAGCATAGATGCCCGCGAGTTTCAACTTGGACGAGTTCTTCAAAACAAAGATCTCGGAAATGTGGACATGAAGGCGGAAGTAAAAGGATCCGGGACATCCATGAAAAATCTCAACGCGCGCGTTAAAGTGTTGGTAAATAAACTTCAGTACCGCAAATACGACTACAAAAATTTTGTACTGGATGGATCATTAAAAAACTACTTTTTCTCCGGTAAAGCGTCGCTTGAGGATAAAAACCTCGCCTTCGTTTTTTCAGGCGACCTCGATTACACTGAGGATGTCGCTTTGTACAAATTCAACTTCAATCTTAAGCAAGCAGACTTGAACGCACTGCACTTAACTCAGCGACCTTTGAAAGTGCGCGGTACGATTGACGTCGATCTCGCCACCGCTGATTTCAGGTCGGTCAATGGAAGTTTGGACGTTCGTGATGTAGCAATATTCAACGGTGAGGCATTGTATGCGGTTGACTCGCTCCTCTTCGCATCCATTGATCAACGTGGAAACAGCAAAATATCCATCCGATCCGATATAGTGACAGGAGATTTCGAAGGGACGATCAACTTATTTGATATGGGCAACGCGCTGAAGAGACACTTCAATAACTACTATTCGTTGCGCGACACAACCTTCAAGAGGCCAGCAGAAGTGCAGAGATTCTCGTTCGAGCTTGTAATCAAAAATACCGATTTGCTCACGGAGATCTTAATACCTGAACTCGAGCCGTTTGTCCCCGGCAAGATCGCGGGCAAATTTGACAGTGAGCACGATAACCTCGACCTGCGAATCGATATCACCAAAATTAAGTATGGAAACGTTAGTCTGGATAGTCTTTTTTTAAATGTCGATTCGGACCGGAATTCCATGAATTATTTACTTCGATTGAGAAAAGTAAGGATGGATACTATCAGAATAGAGGCGTTGTCTGTGTCGGGAACTGTCGCCAATGATTCCATCCGGTCAAAGTTTATGATCCTCGACTCACTGCAAAAAGAAAAATATGTCTTGGGCGGCGCGTTTTACAGTCTCGAGCACACCACGCAGTTCCGGCTGCTTAGTGACGAAGTACTGATCAACTATGCGCCATGGGACACACCACCTGATAATCTTCTAACATTTGGAAAGCAAGGTATTGAGGCCCGCAATTTTTCTATTACAAACATTAATGAAAGCTTGACCTTTATCACTGACAAACAGGAAAACGCAACTTCCATAGTATTTAAGGATCTCAATATCCAAAACCTCACAAACCTAGCAGAAGGTACCATCATAGCGGATGGACTCATGAATGGAAATGTCAGGCTCAAGCAGGGATCGCTTCTGTCAGAAATAAAGATCGGAGATCTTGATGTTTTCAATTCTAAGTGGGGTGATCTGAGTTTGAGGGTTTCAGGAACATCCAACGGAGATTATACAGGCACGCTTGACGTATCCGGCAGTCAACTCAACCTGAATGCAAACGGCAAGTATCAGAAAAGCTCACGCGGGACCTTAAATCTTACAACCACCATTACTGCGCTCGATCTTTCTTTGATAGAACCTTTTGCCGGTGGCCAGGTGAAACAAATGAAAGGTAACGTGAAAGGCGAAATTCGAGTGGCCGGTGACATTGTCACACCTCAGATACGCGGAGAGCTTTACTTTAATAAAGCATCTTTCGTACCGGCGATTGTGGGGACACCATTCACATTGAATGATGAAGAAATATCTTTCACTGAGGAAGGAATAATTTTAGATGATTTTAAGATCACGGATGAAAACAATAACTCCGCCTCCCTGGACGGCTCTATTGGTACCATGGATTATGCAAGCTTCGATCTGAATTTAAGACTAAAGGCCCGCAACTTTCAATTACTGAATACCGACGAAGACGACAGTGAACTTTTCTATGGAAATGTAAGGATCAACACCGACGCCACCATCTCAGGATCGCTAATGCAACCGAAGATTCAAATGCAAGTGAGTCTTATGGAAGACAGCGAGCTCACTTATATCGTGCCGCAATCGGAAAAAGGAGTTTTGGAAGCACGGGGAATAGTACTGTTCGTCGATAAGGACGCGAAAGACGATCCGTTTCTCGCCTCGATAAATCCACGCGACACGGTAAAATCAAAATTTATCGGGCTTGACCTCACGGCTAACATCGAACTTGACGAAAAGGAAACCCTCTCTATTATTATAGACCCCGTCACAGGCGATAAACTTACCGTAAAAGGAAATTCCACTCTCACCCTTGATATTGACCCCACCGGTGACATGACGCTTTCCGGCCGTTACGAGATCACAGAAGGATCGTACGACCTGTCATTTTACAAACTTGTTAAACGAAATTTTTCCATCAGGAAAGGAAGCACGATAACGTGGGATGGCGATCCATTGCTTGCACAGATGGACATAACCGCATCCTATGCGGTTGAAACGTCACCGTTGGACCTGGTGATCAGTCAAATGCCAGTCACCGATCAGCAACAAATCAATATGTATAAGCAAAGGCTCCCATTCCTGGTTTATCTGAATATCCGGGGCGATTTGCTTACTCCCGACATCAGTTTTGAATTGGATATGCCCATTGATAGCAGAGACGCAATGGCAGGCAGTATATATGCGAAGATTAAAGACATCAATACCCGTGAATCGGATCTCAACAAACAGGTCTTTGCGTTACTTATCCTGCGGCGGTTTGTGTCGGATAATCCATTCGAAACAGAGGGCGGATCAGACGTCGCTGCAACAGCCCGTCGTAGCGTGAGCAAGCTATTAACTGAACAGCTAAACAGGCTCTCAGAAAACATAAAAGGAATTGAGCTCTCGTTTGACGTCAAGTCATATGAAGATTATTCGACAGGTGAAGCACAGGGTCAAACCGAAGTACAGCTTGGAGTTTCGAAGAGTCTGATGGATGACAGACTCGTCGTAAAGGTTTCCGGCAATGTTGACATCGAGGGAAACGCCACGAATCAAAACTCTTTCACTGATTACATCGGCGACCTTGCGCTTGAATATAAACTTACTGAGGATGGTCGATTCAGGATCACAGGTTTCAGAAACAATAATTATGATATCATTTCCGGCGAATTAATAGAAACAGGCGCCGGTCTTATTTACATCAAGGATTACAATGCCCTCCGCGAATTGTTCAAAAACAATGCAAAAACAAAATAACATATTGCATTTCCGGATTTTGGGCGGTCCTTTTGTTCCGTTCATAGTGTTGTGCATTGCTGTTGTATTTTCAGGATGCCAGGGCACAAAGTTTCTAAAAGATGGCGAAGCGCTTTATACAGGTTCAAAAATCCATTTTGAAACAACAGGACGAAGAGTTGGAAGAAAGAAAGTACTTGAAAAGGAACTTCAGGATCTGATCACACCAAAACCAAATTCCACGGTATTGGGTATGCGTCCAGGCGTGTGGTTTTATTATGTTGCTGGTACGCCGAAGAAGAAAAAAGGACTCAAGAGTTTTATAAAGAACAAGCTGGGCCAACCGCCTGTGCTGATGAGTGAAATTAATCCTGAGCGTACTGCTAAGGTTCTCGAGGCTCAATTGTTCAACGAGGGTTATTTTAAGTCATCCGTGAGCGGTGAAGCAAAGACGAAGGGAAAGGAAGGCAAGGCAATTTATACCGTCAAGATTTCGCGCCCTTATCGACTGGATAGCATACGATATCCCAATCCGCGCGATAGTGTCTACGCTTCCATCATTCGGACTCTGAAAGAGGAATCGTTGCTAAAACCCCGGCAGCGTTATGATCTGGCCAGAATGCAAGCGGAACAGGAAAGGATCGAAGAAAAACTGGAGAACTATGGATTCTATTATTTTGACGATCGGTTCTTAATATTTGAAGCGGATAGCACGGTAGGCAGGCGTCAGGATACCACTTCAGTTAGGCGTAAAGAAAGTACGGAGGGCAGGCGAAAAGGTAGTACGGTACGCAGGCGTAGAGTGGATCTTGATCTCAAGCTTGAACCCGGCATACCCCGCCGGGCGCGAAGGATTTATTCAATAAACCAGGTAACTGTGTTTCCAAATTATTCACTGACTGACACGCTAAAGAACAATGCAGACACCGTAGTGATCGACAGTATCAACTTTGTTGATTCCACGCGTTACTTTCGACCAACAATAATAACCCGCGTGATCAATATAAAGAAGGGCACTACGTATAGCCGCGAAGATCAGGAACTAACACTGAGCCATCTCATGGGCCTTGGCGTTTTTAAGTTTGTCAACATAAAGTATTCCGAGGCTTTTCCCGATTCAACACTGCTCAATGCAAACATCTATCTCACGCCGCTACAAAAGAAATCACTTCGGGCGGAAGTGCAGGCTGTATCGAAGTCAAACAACTTCGTTGGGCCCGGCTTATCATTTACATTTACGAACCGAAATTTTCTGAGAGGGGCCGAGCTGTTTCAACTCAGCCTTAGCGGTGCTTATGAAGTTCAGGTTGGTCGTCAGAACCAGGGTCCTTTGAATTCCTTCGAAACAGGATTGGAAACCAGCCTCACCGTTCCGCGTTTCATTTCTCCCATCCGGATAGATTACAACTCCCGCAAATATCTGCCGAAGACTGTTTTCAAAGTGGGATTCAATTTCCAGAACCGTGTCGGATACTACAGGCTTAACTCTCTTAACGTCAATTATGGATACATCTGGCGTGAATCGGCCGCAAAATCACACGAGCTTTATCCTGCTGATATAAGTTTTGTACGGACGGATAAAAAATCACAGGCCTTCATTGATATGGTACAAAGTAATCCCATACTCGAGAACTCGTTTGAGAATCAATTCATCATTGGAGCACGTTATGCCTATACCCTCAACACGCAATTGAATGAAGACCCGATGCGAAAGTTTGAAAGAAAAAAATTCCGAACGCACAACTTCTATTTTAATGGAAACGTCGACATCGCCGGAAATCTCATCCATGGGGTACAAAACATGATGTATAAGTCCAGTGAAGAACCGTACGACCTTTTTGGCGCTCCATACTCGCAGTTTGTAAAAGGTGACGTAGACTTCAGGTATTATTATCAGCTTGATGAGCACAACAAACTCGCCACGCGATTCATAACAGGCGTCGGCTATGCGTATAGCAATTCGACAACCCTTCCTTACATCAAGCAATTTTCAATAGGGGGATCGAGCAGTATACGAGCTTTTCCCGCGCGTTCAATAGGACCAGGTTCTTACAATGTGCGTGAGAACATTCCTGAAGACAGCACCTTGTTTATCGATCAGCGTGGTGACATCAAGCTGGAAGGCAGTGCCGAATACAGGTTTGATATATTCAAATCTCTCAAAGGTGCAGTTTTTGTAGACGCCGGAAACATTTGGCTCATGCGAGCTGATACATTACATCGGCCGGGAGGGGAATTCAACGTACATACCTTTCTTGATCAGATTGCCGTAGGAACGGGAGTGGGCTTACGTTTTGATTTTAGTTTTTTTGTCTTGCGCTTTGACCTGGCCTTTCCGTTGCGGAAGCCTTACCTGGAAGATGCCTGGGTAACGGATGAAATTGATTTTGGCAGCAGTGCGTGGCGAAAGGAAAATCTCATCTTCAACATCGCCATCGGATATCCTTTCTAGTGTCCAACAAGGAAATTTTGCTACATGTACTTGGAGTAGCCCGCGAAATAAAAAGCAGGGTCACGATGGACACTAAGTTTGCACTCCCGATAGCTATCGGGGAGATCACAAAAATAAATGCGTTGTGGACTTCGTGGTTCTTAGTGACCTTTGTGACCTGCATTAATCATCAAATGGATGAAAGGTCACGATCAAGAATGAGGCAGAATTAATCTGTTGCTACACTAAGATACTATTCCGGTAACTTGAAGTATATATAGAACGTGGTTCCTTCGTTTACTTTGCTCTTCACTTCCACGGTAGCGCTGTGGCTGTTTAGGATGTTTTTTGTGGATGTGAGTCCCAGGCCCATTCCTCCCTCCTTGTTAGTGTAGAATGGGTCGAACAATTTTTCCAGGTTCTCCAATTCAATACCCTTACCGTTGTCAGCTATAATTATCACTCCAATTCCATCAGTCATTTTTACTTCCAGCTTGAGAATTCCTTTTACAGGTTGCATTGCCTCAATCGCGTTGATAATGATGTTAAGTAATGCAATCTTGAGTTTTTCTTTATCTGCGAGAAGACGCGGCAAGCCTTGTTGGACAGTTTTTTCCAGTTTTATCTGGTTGAGGTTGATGCGGTCGGTAGCCATCGCCAATGTTTCTTCCACTATAACTTCTAACGGAACCAGTGCAAGGTCAAGTTCTTTGGGTCTCGAAGAGTTAAGCATCTCCCCGATCAACTCTTCGATGCGGTTCGCATTCCTTTGAATGATATCCGAGTAAAGGCGCACCGATTCATTTTTGTCGGGTATTTCATCCTGAAGCTGGTCTAATGCGAGGGTAAGGTTTGTCAACGGGTTCCTTACTTCGTGTGCAATCGTACGCGCGATTTTCCCCGTCATGGACAGGCGCTCCGCGAGCAGCATGTCTTTTTCGGCCTTCTTACGAAGTGTAAGATCGTGAACGATGCCCTGGTAGCAGCAAAAGTCCGACGCCTGGTCTGGAATAAAAACGCAGTTAAGCAGTACGAGCTTTCCCTCTCCCGATTTATTCTTCATCGCCACTTCATAGTCGCGGATCTGTTCTACTTCGGTCAATGTCGAATAACAATAACGATAATCGGCTTCGTCAGCGAACAGATCGCTCACCTTCAAAGAAAATGCTTCCGGTAAAGTGTAATTAAAATATTTCAGGAATGATCCGTTCACATCGATAATCTCAAGATGCTCGTTGGCAAGAAAGATCGGGTCAATGGAACGTTCGAATAATGAGCGGTATTTTTTTTCCTTTTCGTCGAGCTCGCGGATAACCGCATGCTGGCTCAGCGCATAACGTATGCTTCTTTCAAGGAGATCGGCATTCAATTCAGTTTTGACAAGATAATCGGCTGCCCCGTAGCGACTCGCATCGATGTCAACTTTTAAGTCGCCCTGGCCTGTGAGTAAAATACAGGGTACGAGAACACCATTGTCTTGCGCGAATTTGATAAGGTCCAGACCATTTTCGCTTCCCAGCCGGTAATCGATGAGGAACACATTGTATTGTTTGTTCGTCATCTTTTCGCGAGCCGCTTTGGTATTAGACTCCCAATCGACCTCAAAACGGTGGTATTTACTTTCACCGAGGTATTCCTTGGCGAGCAACACATCATCCTCGTCGTCTTCTATCAACAATACCTTTATCAATGGAGCACTCATGTATCCTCTCCTTCCTCAATTTTAAGAATTTCTCTAATCGTTTAATTTAGTTCGTCGGTAGTGCCACTGTGCTAAACCAATAGTTACCTATTTCGCGCGCTACGATGACAAGATCATTAAAATGGACAGGCTTGCAAATGAAGGAGTTGACGCCAAGGTCGTAGGTCCTGATGATATCTTCCTCCGCCCGGGACGTTGTGAGCACGATCACGGGAATTCGCTTAAATGCAGCACTCGATTTAATTTGACTTAACGCTTCTCGCCCGTCAATCTTTGGCATGTTCAAATCGAGAATTATCAGGTTCGGTTTATGCACTTTTTCTGTGAGAAACTTTCCCCTCTGATGCAAATAATCCAGCAACTCCTCGCCGTCTTCCACAAATTGAACAGAGTGGGAGAAATTATTTTCCTCAAGCGCCTCCTTAATCATCATCCTGTCGTCCGCATCGTCGTCGGCGATAAGGATTGTTGGAATTATATTGTGTTTCATCTTATCCGTCATTCAAGGGTAATATAACTATAAATTCTGAGCCAACGTTCTCCTCACTCTTCGTCAAAATAAGGCCCCTATGATTCACAACGATTTTCCGGCAGATGGAAAGTCCGATGCCTGTACCCTCGTATTCATTACGACCGTGAAGACGTTGAAATATGTTGAATATCTTTTCCTTGTACTTCTCATCAAATCCTATTCCATTGTCCTTAACACTAAAATACGCGTAGTCGGCGTCCGTTGCAGGTCTGCCAAATTCCTCCCGCACCTGTACCCCCTTCATCGTTGTCCCGTTGATCTCTACAATTGGACTTTCCTGTTCTTTGTGAAATTTCAAACCATTGCTTATTAGATTTTGAAAGAGCCTTTTGACCTGGGCGCGGTCGCCGTTCAGGTTAGGAATATTGCCTATCCTTACCGTTCCCCGCACCCTGCGCACCTGCGTTTCGAGATCGTCGACAACTTCGTCCATGAGCTTTCGCATATTAAGCCTTTCAAAGGCTGCATAGTTCCTGGATATCTTGGAGAAAGCGAGAATATCTTCAATTAGCAACTGCATTCTCGCGGCGGCAGATTGCATTCTTTCAAGGTAGTCCCGGCCAACGACATCGAGTTCGGTGTGGAATTTTGTCAACAGTCTGTCGCCAAATGCTCTTATTTTTCGAAGAGGCTCCTGTAAATCGTGGGATGCGATGTAAGCAAATTGCTCAAGATCTTCGTTTGAACGTTGCAGCTCGGAAGTATATTGCTTCAATTGATTTTCGTAAACCTTTCGCTCCGTGATATCGACCACCGTGCCCAAGATGTACGGCTGCTCACTGTCATCATGCCGCACCGCTTTCACGTTCATAGAAAGGTAATGGACCTCTTCACCGATAAAAATCCTGTAGTCCAGTTTTAATGCAGTGCGGCGTGCTGGCATATCTTCCACAAAATCCAAAACAAGCCCTGCATCATCAGGGTGTACATTTTCAAGGAATGAATTCCAGGATGGTTGATATGCTGCTCTTTCCTTTTTCAGAATATTATACAAACCATCTGACCAGATCAGGTTATCTTTTTCCGTCCATTTCCAACTACCCATATTCGCCAGTCCTTCAGCTTCGTTTAAAAGTAATGCGCGCTCTTCCAGTAACGAGTCCTGTAATTTTCTTTCACTTATATCCGAAAACGTCACGATACATCCGTCCTCAAGTTTCACAACGGTGAAATGCATCCATTTGTCAGTATTGCCATTCAACTGGTGATGTTCAAACTGACGGGGCACACCTGTTTCAACGACATCGCAATAACAATCGAAGAGCCCGTCGCTTTTGCTCTCAGGCATTGTAACGAGGAGTCGTTTGCCAATGAAGTCGTCACCAGCCAATCCGGCAGACGTAACGCTTACGGTGTTGGCGAGGATCCAGCAGAAATCTTCAATTTTATTTTCCCGGTTACGGACGCTGCTGAACGCCATGATCCCGTTGAGCGAATTGTCCAGGATTTTACGGAGGGTCATTTGACTAAATTCACGCATCGCCGCCTCTTTCCGCAGCTCAATAATATTTTCCTTGAGATTTTGTTCAGCCTTCCTCCTTTTCTCCAACCCATCGAGAAGACGCGTGAATAATAAGACAAGGCCAACCATGGGAACCAGTCCATAGATCAGAAGGTAGAGCGGCGCAATATTTCTTAGATCTGTTTCGCTGGACTCTCGTTCTCTGAAGAATTTTTCTTCTTCAGCGCGGATCCTTGCACCGACCTTGCGAAGCCTATCCATGTTGGTCTTTCCCTCCATGATAAGATCGCGTTCGTATCGATCCATGAATAACGAACTTTTCCTCGCATTCGTAAGGATCTTACCGATTACATTGAAATGATTTTGTGCTAGCTCCTGAAGCGTGTCTACTCTTGCTGATTGCGCGGTGTTGTCCCTGAGGAGACTATCGAGTTCTTGCAACTCAATGGGTAGCGATTGAACAGACAGATGATATGGTCCCAGGAACGTTGCATCACGCGTAAGCTGATATCCGCGTTGACTGGTCTCTGCGTCCTTTATACTTGACAAAACGATCTCTAATGTTTTTAGGACTTTGTTGGAATGACGGATTGTTCTCACTTCACGGATATAGTTATTCAGGTTCCTGTAAGTAAGGAGGCTTACAGAGATAAGAACGACTATGACCGTCCAGAAAAGCGTCTTCGAAAGTGAGTCTTTCGTCATGTGGCCTTGTATCTACAGATGGGGAAAAATGTCTATTTGATTCACCTGTTCCAATTTAAGAAACTCTATTTAAAGGTAATTGTTCCGCAAGCTCATGCTTGGCCCAGAATTTATACATCTATTATAAAACAAATTCGATCAATTATGAACACAAGAAATATCAAACTTCTATCCGTCTTTGTCCTGGTTACTCTGTTGGCGACATCGTTAGGTAGCGATGTATTTGCTCAGGCACGTGCTGGTATCAAAGGGGGACTAAACGTGAGTAATCTGTACATTGATAACCTGGATGACGAAAATGCCCGATACGGTTTTAACGTTGGTGTGTTTGGTCAGGTGCTGGCTTCTGAAACTTTCGCTATTCAGCCCGAGTTAATGTTTTCCACCAAGGGTTCGAGAGCGTTTTATGGAGGAATCATCGATCAAGAGGTCAAGTATAACCTCAACTACCTCGACCTTCCCGTACTAGCAGTTTTTAAGCTTGGAGAGTCGGCTGAGATCCATGTCGGTCCATATGCCAGCTATCTGCTAGGCGCCAACATTTCTTACTCGGGCGACATTGCCAATGGTGACGATGAAATAGATAGAGACCATCTAAAATCATTCGACTATGGATTAGTTGGTGGTTTCGGTCTGAATTTCGGAGCTGTGCAGGTAGGGGCACGTTACAACTTTGGTCTCGCAAAGATCGCCGACAGCAATGGTGCTGAACTGGTTCTGGGTGACTCCAAGAATTCCGTGGCTCAACTCTACCTGTCGCTGAATCTGAACTCAAAAAGGAATAGTACCGAGTAATCAATCGCGGTTAACAATTTAAACACCGTTGATGAATCAACAAAACTTCAATCAATAACTTAACAGATAGGGGGTTTTGGAATGTCGAAAAGTTATCCCTTAAGGGGATAACTTTCTTTTACGCGTTAATACTGTAAAGCTTTAGCTTATTGTACAAGGTCTTGCGATCGATCTTTAGCAACTCGGCTGCTTTTGACTTATTGTAATTCACCTTTTCCAGAATTTCAATGATCGCTTGTCTTTCTGCCGACCCGGCAATCGACTTAAGCAACCCCACTGAATCTTCTATCAAAGAACCTGGCAGGGCTGATGACGTATTTGCCTGAATTATTTCCTGAGGAAGGCTATCGGACTGAACTACTTCCCCTATCGTGAGAAGTACCGAACGTTTAACCACATTATTCAACTCACGAAGGTTGCCATGCCAATAATAATTAGTGATCTGGTGCGTAACCTCCGGCGAGAATGATTTGACACTCTTACGCAATGACTGATTCGCTTTCTCAAGGAAATAGTTCGCGAATATCATAATATCATCCTTGCGTTCCCGCAACGGTGAAAGTTGGATCTTGAATTCATTCAATCTGTGGTATAGATCTTCACGGAATTTTCCTTCTTTAACAGAGCGCGCAAGATCTTCGTTGGTGGCAGCAATAAGTCGAACATCGATAGAAATGTCTTTTGTGGCACCGATACGCTTTATTCGTCTCTCCTGGATCACACGAAGAAGCTTTACCTGATTTTCATAGGATAGATTACCGATCTCATCAAGGAATATTGTTCCTCCATCTGCTATTTCGAAGCTTCCAGGCTTATCATTCACTGCTCCCGTGAACGCTCCCTTAACGTGACCGAACAGCTCACTACCCGCAAGCTCTTTTGGAAGCGCCCCACAATCAATGGCTATAAAAGGTTTTTCGGCTCTCCTGCTGATTCTGTGAATAGACTGCGCAACGAATTCTTTACCAGTCCCCGTTTCGCCGTGAATAATCACCGACATTTCCGCGGGCGCGATCAGTTCGATGTATTTCTGAACCGTCTGTGACTGGATACTTTTACCTACAATGTAATCAGGGCTAGGAACAGCCTTACCTGATTTTACTTTGTCAGGGGAAGCGACATCGGCCGTATTTCTTTTTTCATTCTTAGCGATGGTTTCCTTTATCGTTACGAGCAGTTCATCCGGATAGAGGGGCTTAGTTACGTAGTCACTCGCTCCATAACGAAATGTTTCTACTGCCGTTCTAACATCCGAATAGCCGGTAATGATTATTACAGCAACTGATGGCTGCAACAACTTAATTTTCCGAAGTAGCTCAACCCCTGTATGATCCGGGAGCCGGTAATCGCAAAGTATCAGGTGATACTCGTTCGCTCTTAGTAGCTGAAGTCCGTCCTCTCCGCGGTGTGCAACATCGACCGCATAGCTATTTTTGGTAAGGAACTTGGACAACACCAGACATATGTCTTTATCGTCGTCGATGATAAGTAGTCTATGCATAGTCAAAAGGGGTCAGTCTATTTAGTTAAGAAATTTATTTTTTGGAGCGAATCATCTATTGATTTTTTCGTAAAGGGTTTTGCAAGAAAAAAACTCGCTCCTCGCTGCAAAGCTTTTTGTCGCTCACTGTCGTAGGCACTTATTACAATTACTTTTGTGGATTTTTGGGACTTATGCAAGGCCTTGATAAGATCATAGCCTGAACCATCCCTTAAATTCAGATCCACAAAGAGCAGATCGTAAGAAGCCGTCTCAATTTTCTCGGCCGCTTCGGCGATGGAAAGGCAAAACGACGTGTCGTAACCCAATTTTTTAAGATATTGGGTTACCAATAAGCAAATTTCGACCTCGTCATCGACGACCAGTACCCTACTCATTAATGTTTGTTAAGCCAATTGTTCCGACCTATTTAATACCGGTAGGGAAACGCGATTTCTCTTAGTCCGCGCGCTTCTTTTCGCCAGTCGTTGTGTAAACAACAATTTCTCCGTCTCCAATCTTTCCATCTCCTCCTTTGTTTTTAGCGGGAAAAACAGTTTGAATAAAACCACGACAAAAGCCACACTACAGATATATGTGCTCAGAACAATGCTTATTAAATGTACCAAATTATTCATATAGGCTTATTTACCCCTGTTGAGAGGTAAAAATCATGCCATAGGACTACAACAATTGAAATCCCAGTTTAATCCCAAATGTTGTAGAATATATTCCACAGAATTGAGGAAATCCACCATCATGAAATTCTTGGACCTCGGGTTTTGTGCTTCATTACCGCCATCCCGGCGCGTGGCACGATAATCTCAATTAAGTGAAGTGAATTAAAACTTTATAACTATGAGTAGCTTACTATATGCCATCGCCGTCATACTGATAATAGCATGGGCGCTAGGGTTTTTCGTTTACAGTGCTGGATCCATAATACATATATTATTGGTCATAGCTGTAATTGCCATTCTCTTTCGACTTATTCGAGGGGAGAGGGTTTAATCTAGAAGAAGGGCTGTTAGTCAGCTCGATGTGAGTGAAATGTGATGAACAGCCCTTTTTCTTATGCAACTACAAAAAAACCTTCGCCGTCTATTTTTAATACTTCTCGC
>DATHIE010000637.1:0-2125 GCA_035316905.1 Chryseolinea sp.
TCAGCTGCGATTGGCCCTTCCGGGAAACGAAGGAATACAATTCCTAATGCCTCAGGACATTATTCGTTGTGAGGCATCAGGAAATTATACGGTGTTCCACATTCACGGTGGCAAGCAACAAATCATCTCAAAAACCCTTGGGGAGTATGAAGAGCTACTGAGCCCATATCATTTTATCCGAACTCATAAGTCACATCTCGTTAACCTCGATTATATTTCATACGTTGATCACAATGGCTTTGTCATTCTAAATGATTCTACCAAAGTGGAGATATCACGAAGACGAAAAGGAGAGGTAATGGCAGCCCTGCGACAGTTGTCCATCAATACGGTTCCAAAGTAGATTTAATCGGATCCACGTAAAATTCTGTCTGCGTAACGTCAATGCATTTCACGCAAAGACCGCGAAGCTAAGCCGCAAAGGCCGCAGAAACCAAACGATTTGCTATTGATCCGAAACGTTTAGTTTGTCGATAGTCGATGAATGGTTGAAAATTGTTTTTAGGTCAGCGTAACCCAACCACCCGCTCTTCTGTCGGCTGCAATGACGGAAGTATATTGGTCGGCTTGTCGAGATAAAAGTAGGCAATCGCAGAAACATCATCCTGTCTGTAAAAATTAACCCATCCCGAAGGAAAATCTTTGTCGTCTAAGTTCTTTGGCTTTTGTTCATCAAAGAGTTTAATAAATGTATTGTCGCCTGCTACCGAAACCGGAATAAGTGAAGCACCCTTTGCTTTGTATTCTCTTACTTTCGGCAGCACATCGCCACCCATGATCTGAATCGTTACACGACAATCCTTTTGAAAGAATACAGGATCTGGAATATGGTACCGATAAAAGGCCCATGACCGAGCTGCAGTATCAGCAACAAGACAACCCTGATAATTATGCGCGAACACTCCCTGACCCCAACCGGTTCCAATGTAATCTTCTGTACCCGTTCCATTCAATGTGGGCAACTCTCCATCTTTGTCGAGGTAGATCTTAACTTCTCCTTCACCCCACCAGCTCTTCTGATAGATCGGATCGGTGATAATCCCCATGTTCATTCCAAGATATCTCCCCTTTCCATTTACCAGCGGCAATATTTCAAAGTCCTTTGCTAATTCCGATTTAGCTTTTCGGCTCCAATACGTGTGAAAGTACAACGCGTTGGCGGGATGTGACTTCACGCGCTGAAAGTTGATATCATAGAATAACATCGTTGAACCCTTCCCTTCATTTACAAGAATGACCTTGGCTCCCTTTTGAAATGGCATCGGGATATAACAATTAAAAGATCTGCCTTCGGGATCCGAGAACAACGCATTCTGAAATGCTGTCTTCCTACCCAGTCCAACTCCGAAAAAATCACCTAACGGTACAGATACTGCCGGCGTGGAAGCGCCGTCCCAGTACATCTCAAGCTTCAATGATCGCAGCGATTCAGGAGAACGGTCGCTTATTGTCAACCAGATTCTTTGAATGACACCCGCTCCGGTAACATTCATCAACAATTTCGTTTCGCCTGCAGCCATAAATTCAAAGGAATGACCCTTTGCTTTCTTATTCTCTGCTCCGCCCTGACCTTTGGCAGCCGTGTTGTTTTCAAAACTGGCCCATCGGGTTTCAACTTCAGCAGGTATTTGATATAGCTCCTGGGCCAGGGTGATATTGGATATTAGCGCTATCACTAGTATGGTAGAAGGGAATAGTTTTTTCATATCCGTCGTTGTTATTCGTTATCCGTTAATCGTTAATCGTCTTGCCCGCCGAAGCCCCGATGCATCGGGGCGTAGGAGGGTTAATCGTGGGCATGAGTGTGTGCATGTTAATCCAGCTGATGGTTTATGATTCTGCGCTTTTTGCGTGCATTCTTTTGCGCCTTTTGCGTTTAAAAAGTCGGGGTACACATCAGAAGAAACATACACCTCCTTCAACTAGCTTGGGCCTTGCGGCTTGAAGCTTGCAGCCACAAGACGCACTCTCAAGGTACAAGCATCACTGCTTTAGTTGTCCAAGCGCAAGCCATGCCATAAGTCCTGCACCTAATGGCAGCACGTCTTCGTCGATATCAAACGTCGGCGTATGAAGTCCTGATGTTGTTTTCTTTTGTTCATTACCAACACCCACGACATAAAAT
>DATHIE010000638.1:0-13020 GCA_035316905.1 Chryseolinea sp.
TGCCGCAAGGATTTGGCCCAACGTGCTCGTCGGATCACTGGAGGTTATTGATGAGCTATAGACAACGCGGTCCTTGATCGTGATGTCGTAATAATCAAGAGTGATGCCCAGGTTGGCAGTGGGATTGAGACCTACCCCAACGGTATAGTTAGTCGACTCTTCTGCTTTTAGTTTCGGAATACCGAGCGCAAAAGCTTCTTTGCTATAGTTATTGAACAGGCCCGAGAGAACGATAGTGTTTCCAGCGAATGATGCCTGCGTAGATTGTGCGTAGATCTGATGTAACGTCGGAGCCCGGAAGCCGGTGGAAGCTGAAGCTCTCAACACGATTTTATCATCCGCAAATTTATAACGGGTAGAGGCTTTCCAGACAAAAGCGCTTCCAAAATCGCTGTAGTTTTCAGCACGGACAGCACCTTCAAGGAGGAAATCTTCGGTTATGTCGAAGCTTACGTCGACATAACCACCAACATTAAAGCGGCTATTCGTCCTTGCATTTTCTTCACGGATACCAGGAAATGAGTTTGCGCCTTCTCCTGAATACGACGCAGTGTCACCAGCAATAATCTTGTAGGTTTCGCTTCTGGCTTCCGCACCAAAAGCAAGATATATTTTTTCTGTTACCTGTTTGCTGATATCAATGTTGCCGACTAGGTGAGAATATTGATAACCACCCGGCTTGTATGATGTTGGGCTCAGACTTGGGCTGATAGTTCCAAGCGTACGGTTGACCGTATTGTTCACGGTATAAAGTTGTGAGTTTCCCCCTGCCGTGAAGCTAACATCGTGTGTCCATCCACCCGTTTCATTTTTGATGCCGAGGGTTGCATTGAAATCCTTCAGATCGCCTTCAAATGTGGGCATGTAACCGAAATACCCTTTGTAAAGCTCCACTCCGTTGGCGTCAAGAGTATGGTCACCGGAATAGTTGACGCCGTTTGGATCTACGGTGTGAAGTAGTCCGAAGTCAGTGCGCCAATAGGGTGTCCGGTAGTTTGCATTGCTGATTACTTTCTTCGCTACGATGGCGGCGTTGGTGTAGAACATTCCACGTTCTCCAACTGGAAGGCCGAGATTAAACAGGAATTTTGACGCCGTAGTCTCACCCGTTCCGTTGATATTTCCTCCGGTCGGATTGATCTTAAGGAAATTGGTAATATTGGCGTCGGCCTCAGGGCTTCCTCCAAATGTTGCAATTTCCGTGGGAAGGTCAATTGTTCCTGATCGAACCGCGTTGTTCGCCTGGTTAAAGGCAACCGTATAGTTGAGGAATCCATTCTTAGCGAAATTGCTTCCACTGTTCAGAGAAACGCCATACGTTCCGCCATCACCTTCACCCGTTACACCGGCGTTGACATTCAGAGTGGTAAACTCATACCTGTCTTTTAAAATAACATTCATTACGCCTGCGATGGCGTCCGAGCCATACTGTGCGGATGCTCCGTCACGAAGGATCTCCACTCGTTTGATAGCATCTGTCGGTATCGCTGAAAGATCGGCGCCTGTCTCTCCCCTGCCAGGTGAAAACTGAACGTAGAGCAGAGAGCTGAGATTCTTGCGCTTACCATTGATCAGGATGAGAGTCCTGCTGGGACCAAGGTTTCGTATTTCATAGGGGTCAATCAAAGTGGTCGCGTCGTTCACCGGAGTGTTTACGACGTTAAAAGAAGGAACCCGATACTGAAGTGCTTTATCGAATGTCATCTGCCCCGTAGATTCCAGATCTCTGTTGGACAGTACGTCGACGGGAACAGGATTGTCGATTATGGTACGTTGTGAACCGCGGCCCACCGTCACGACCACTTCATCCAATTGACTGACTACTTCTTCCATCTGCACGTTTACTTCCGCGGATTCGGTGATAGTGATTTCCTGGGACGCAAATCCAACAAAGGAAAAAACCAAGGTATTAGCTGTTGATGGAACACTGAGCGAATACTTGCCGGCTCCGTCAGTTAAAGTACCTAGCGAAGTCCCCTTTACACTGACGTTAACTCCCGCGAATGGGGCACCCGATTGGTCCGTGACAGTTCCACTGATCGTTCGGTCCTGGGCATGAGCCCATAGGGAGCACAACAACAATACTAATGTCGTTTGAAAAATTTTTTTCATAGGTTTTGGTTTAGGTTCGAAATAGATAATGAGTCTAATGAAAGTTACTCATTTACTTATTTATTACCCTTCGGAAAATGCATTTTCTTTTGAACATTCAGCACTACCGTTCAAGCTTCTATGAATGAAAAAATGAGAGGGGTATTTGCAATCGAACTCACAAACGGAATATTAATCGATAACCAGCAGTAAAGTTATTTCTAACTCCTTCTAAGACAGTAAACAACGCCTTCAGTACTGGAAATCACTATAGAGTTTCCTGAAATGGCCGGTGTAGAAAAAATTCCACCCATTTTATACTCTGCTCCAATCCATTCAATGGGTGATCGAAGAACACTTCCAACGTCATCCCGGAATGTGTCGTCTGCTTTGAAGTACTTCAAATGATTGGCCGTGTAGCCATCCGTAGCAAACGCCCATCGAATGGCTCCCGTTTTTTTATCTATTCCGAAAAGCTTTCCCCATATCGAACCTACATACACCATTCCGTTGGTGAACGCACAACCTCCAAAAATGTTGAATTTTACATTCGTCGTCCACAACTCCTGGCCGTTTCGTGCATCGAGGGCAAGGAGTAACCTGTCATCAGATGTTCCAACATAAAGGACCGTATCCTCTACCGTAGTCGATAGTGCCCAGCCCCCCTGAAATTTTCTATTCCAGTTGGCATATCCGCCATGGGAACTAATCGCGTACAGGTTGTAATCCCTTCCTCCAATGAATATGCTGCCTTGGCCAGACGACGGAGATCCCTGCATTTCACCATTTGGAAAATATTGCTGACCCACGGACTTGAACTTCCAGGCAAGTTGGCCACTGCGAACATCCAGTGCATACACAAAGCCATCAAAACATCCGAAATAGATCTTGTCTTTTACAATTACGGGTGTGTTGTGAATGATGTCGCCTGCTTTAAATGACCACATCGTTTCACCTATGTCTGCACTCACTGCGTTGAAGCGTCCATTGCCTGAGCCAAAATATACCACACCGTTGCTCACGATTGGCGATGAATGAAAATAATCGGCGAAGTCATAACGGCGTTCTGCAAGGAATAGCGCGGTGTTGTCGAACACGGATCGCCATATAGGCTTACCGGTATTTTTATCTATACAAGATAGGACGCCGTTACCTCCAAGGAGATATAACTTTGTGCCTTCAACAGCAACTGTCGAACGTATCTCGCCGTTCGTCTTCAGGTTCCATTTTACATTTCCTGTTGAGAGTTCCAACGCATACAAAGTACTGTCTAACCCGGCAACATAAACCGTTCCCTCACTTATCACCGGACTTGAAAAAACAGGTTGTTTAATTCTGAATTTCCATTGAACCACAGGAGTCTTCTCAAAATCATTGAGGGTCGCTTTTTGAGCCAAACAACAATCAGACACACCAATAAAAAAAACGATAAGTATATATTTTTTCATATTATCAAGATTCATCATTCATCATTCATCATTGTTCATTGTTCACTCAAGCTCGTGAACAGCGAGATCATACATAAGCTTAAGATCTTCATCATGTATATCGGCATACCACCCCCATGTCCTGCACGATACAAAACCGGAGCCGGGACGTTCGTTGAATTTTTTCAGCCACGCGCTTACCCGATTGTATTCATCGTACGCCAATGCCGTTACACTTTGAGGTTCAACAGTAGAGTAAGTAACGGTGAGCCATGATGGAAGTCCCCAGTTCAGACCAGTTTGAGTTGCCTGACTATAATAATTTCCGGACTCCTCAGGTCTGCTAATATCGACACCCAACATGCGTTCCGCAGTGGTTTCGTCCAATCTTGGCTTTCCTTTATTGTCAACAGAAAAAAGGTTCGGAGGACTGCCAGGCCATATGATCTTTCCACCTTTTTCAAGGTATCGCCGAATCATTCCCTTTTCAGGCTCCGCTCCTACCATATTAGATGGTATTTGATCAAATGCAAATACGATCACGCTGGGTGCACCATCATTTATCCTGCTTTCGAGAAAACGAAATAGTTTTGCTGAATCAAGTTGTTCGAATCCGTGATCCTTCAAATAAGGAGTGATCTTCTTATCTATAGTGAATCCTTCAAACCTGGGGTCTTTGGGGAAAGGAAGATATACAGCCTTGTGCGGTTTCGTCCCCTCATCGATAGCATAAAAAAATCCGTCATCACTTCCGACAAACACGGTCTTTGAATCCACAATTGGTGACGAGTAAATGCATCCGCCAGTCTTATAAGCCCATCGTTTTTCGCCAGAGGTTTTTTGGAGACAATAAAGGTTTTCGTCCGCTGATCCAAAGTAAACATCATTCCCAGTGAGAAATGGTTTCGTATAAACCAACGAACCACTTTGAAATTTCCACTTCTCTTTTCCGGTCTGCACGTTGACGGCGCTTAACAAACTATTGTCAGACCATCCAATATAGGCTACGTTGTGCTCAACCTCTACAGACATTGCCCACGTGGGACCATAAGTGAAATCCCACTTTTTCTTATGCGTGACAGTGTTGACGGCATACGTTTTCCCGTCGCGTGAAGCAACTATCATCAGGCTATCTTGTAATACTGGTGCCGCATAGATGGAGTTGCGATCCCATCCGAATTTACGCGAATCGTATTTTGACCCGTCAGTCTCAAATTTCCAAAGAAGTTTTCCATCCTGAGCATTTAACACGTAGACAATCCCATCGTTGCTAGGTTGATAAACCTGTCCGTCCTTTAAAAGAGCTGCTGCCCTTATTCTACCGTTGGTCTTGTATTTCCAAAGTAACTTTCCGTCCAGGGATAGCGCATATAGGTGCGAGTCGCCGGAACCGATATAGACGCGCCCACTGTCCACGATGGGAGATGCCGTATAATAATCCCACTCCCAATACGAGGGAACCGACGGCTGCATCTGATATTTCCAGATCTGCTTGCCTGTGCTTCGGTCGATTGCATAGAGAGAGTTGTTACTGCCGGAAACAAGGACAAGATTTCCCGATAAAGCCGGTGTGCTGCTGATTGAACTTTCAGTTTTGAATTTCCAGACAAGCTCGCCATTATTTTTGTTTACAGCATAAATATGGCTGTCGCCGCTTCCAAAGTAGATATTCGCGTTGTCGAGGGCCGAAGATCCTCGGATTGGGCCCTGTGTTTTAAATTTCCATTTCGCCCTGGGGTTAAGGATTGTTGGCTCTTCTACCTGCGCATGGGTGACCAGAGTACCAAACAAAACTAAAAGAAATGTGTATTGTAAAGGTCTCTTCATCTTTTGTAGAATTTATTCGCGCTATATCGATGTTTATTTTTGAAAAAACGGAAATTTGGGTAGCCGTGTCGAGGAATGATCAGTTCAATTGTGTTCAACTTCGTTCAAACTGATACACGATCATTAAGTGCTTGATTCCGATGGGATTAGAAACAGACGATACATTCGTACAAAAGTGCCTCTTGCTTATCGAAAAAGAGCTGGGATGGGGTGAGTCAAGGGACTGGTCAACCCGTGACTTCGAAGCGTTAAGCATCAGGATCATGGAAAAGACACACGTTCAATTAAGTGTGGTTACACTGAAGCGTGTGTGGGGAAGAATTCGCTACGAAAGTAAACCCACGGTAACAACGCTTGATACACTTGCTCAATACATTGGGTTTGAAAACTGGAGGACATTTAAACAATCCGGGAAGGTTTCGGTTGCTGCGGAGCAAATAAGCATCGCCGCGACTGGGCTGAGCTCAAACATTCTGAAAAATAACCCAACAAAGAAACCGGTAGCCATTTTCGCGATCGTTGGTCTGCTGGTCGGTGCAGTAGCTGTCATTTTCTACTTTACATCATTTGATACTGCAAAACCTAACGTTGATCCAGCTAAGTTTTCATTTAGCAGCAAGAAGGTCGTGGATGCCGGTGTCCCGAATACTGTAATCTTTGACTATGATGCGACAGCAGCGAAACCTTCAGACTCGATCTTTATTCAGCAATCATGGGACAAGCGGTTGAGCAAACCCGTAGCCCGTGATCAACAACAGCATACTTCCATTTATTATTACCCCGGTTTTTTCCAGGCGAAGCTTCGGGTCAATGACCAGATTGTCAAGCAGCATGATCTTTTTATTAAGAGCAATGGATGGCTACCCCTCGTCGACATCACGCCGGTTCCGATGTATTTTAAGCCAGTCGATATTATTAACGATGGTGCTATAGGTCTTAAGCTGGATAAGATAATTTCTAACAATATCCAACTTCAGCCAAAGGCACCGTGGGTGGGATATTACAATGTTGGGGACTTCGGAGACATAATGAGTGACGACTTCGTGTTTGAAACAGAAGTGAAGAATGAGTTCAGCGAAGGGTCAGCGGCATGTCAGCACACGGAAGTTCACGTTTTGTTTGAAGGAGCAGCAATGGTAATTCCGTTGTCAATACCCGGCTGTGTTTCGGAATTGAATTTTGGTGACATGAGTGGGAAGAAGTTGGACCTTTCGCCACTGGGAGTAAATTTTGACAAATGGGTAAATGTCAAAGTGAGTGTGCAGGATTCTCTTGTGCACTTATTGATCAATGGAAAGAAGGCATTTGAACTGAAGGTTAATCTCCATCCACTCAGATTTGCCGGAGTAATATTTCGATTTCAGGGAACGGGAAGCGTTAACTTCATTCGTATCTCCAAACAAAGTGGTGAAGTGACGTATGAAGACAATTTCGATCTGACGCCAACTAAAAAAGCAATCTAATTCAGTTTCAGCTGGATAGAATATATCTCGGTCATTACACGCTCAGCGACGCGTGTGCAACGGGTAGCATGGAATTCAAAAATCTCCATCACGTTAAGTTTAGCCTGAAGCATGTCCTTAAGCATTGCTTTCGCCCGATACAACCTGATCTTCACATTTTCTTCGGTGATGCCAATTATTGTTGCTGCGTCTGCAACTGGCAGATGTTGAACTTCACGAAGTATAAAGACTACCCGATACTTTGCGGGCAAGTGGCTAATAGCTCCTTCCAACGCTTTTGCCAGGTTCTCACCTACCTCTGCATTAGTTTTTTCCATCGGCGCGTTCTCTTCGCCATCTATTCCTTCGCGAACCAGGACATCCAGACTAAGGTGTGCCCTACCTTTTAGTTTGTTCAAATGTTGTAAAGCGCAATTGATGAGTATGCGGGTTAACCACGTGGAAAATTTTGCTTCCTGCCTGAATTGTCCAAGCTTCTCATACCCTCTTATATATGCTTCTTGCATTACGTCCTCAATGTCGTTTTCCGCTGAAAGGATTCCGCGTGCTGTCTTGTACAAAAGGTTGTTATAACGTCGGACAAGTATCTCGTAGTCCTCCGTCTTTCCATGCAGAACACGGGATATTATAGTCTCATCCGTTAAGGTTTGATCTGCAGCAAGATGTACGGCATTAGCCAGCATAGCACGGTATTATTTAATAGTTAGATGAGAGAACCCTTCATCCGTTACATTTTTTTTCGACGGGAAATGTATCCGGGTCAAACTTTCGCCATCTAATGGAAAATCCTTGAACTATGATAACAATTATTTTGCTCTTTGCAGTTGCAGCTGTGTTCGGAATAGTTTTAATAATTCCCGTCCTGCAGGGAAAAACTCCCGCCAAAGGTCTGGTTTTCACGCATGGAGGCATTGCTGCACTGGCGTTGGTCATGTTGCTACTGAGATATTTCAACGAGCCCGGCTCAGTGCCTCAGTGGAGTGTCATTCTTTTTGTGATCGCTGCGTTGGGAGGTTTTGTTCTCCTGGCCAGCCACCTACGGAAAAATACCGTACCCAAGTCGCTGGCATTGGTTCATGCTTCCGCTGCGGTGGTTGCATTCCTTATCCTTTTATTCTCAGCGCTCAATTTGTGAAGTTCAATTTGTTGCAAGGAAGATTGGGGAAGCACAGGCTTCATCCGATGCTGGTGCATTTTCCAACGGCCTTATACCCTTTTAGCCTTGTAATGGATATCACGGGTTTTATACCCGGTAATAATGACTATTTAGTGGCTGGAAGGTTCTCTCTTTTTGCAGCCGTAGGAATGAGCTTGCCCGCTATTCTTTACGGATTGTTAGACTTTCTGAAAATCGATACAGACAGCAGCGCATGGAAGAAGGCTGGCTTGCATGCAATTCTCAATCTGGTCTGGTTCATGATCTACTGCACACTGTTATTCTACAGGACTAAATATGATTCCGTGGAGATCCTCTACCTCGTGATCCTTTCAGCGTCGACGATCGGATTGTTTTACTCAAACTATTTGGGTGCCGACCTCATTATTTCTCATCGAATTGGCATTGAGCACGACATGGAACATGATTCAAAAGATCGACGCGTGCCGCGCTGATCCTTTCACTGCTATGTTTCGGAATATGATGAATCCAAACAACTCATAACCATTTTTCAGTTTTTACTTCGTCGAACAACGAATCCAACTGGATGCGTTATCTGTTTTAGTGCAATCTTAAAAACAATCACCGCCGATCGTATAAAATGCTGGTATTGATAACTGTTAAATCCTATTTTTAGAACGAAAGTTTTAAAATACTCAGTTTCTTATGCCCCAGGCGCTATCCAGAATCAGGCCTTTAATTGGTCTCTTGATCCTTCTTGTTTCAATGGTGTCAATACAATCTTGTGACCGATCGACGGCGCCCCGTGTTCTCGTTTTCTCGAAAACAAAAGGCTGGAAGCATACCTCCATACCATATGGCATCGACGCAATCTATAAGTTGGGCAAGGAAAACGGCTTTCTGGTTGATGCCACAAAGAATTCCAGGTTCTTTGATGATTATAATTTGAAACAATACCATGCCGTCATTTTTAATAATACTACGCGCAATGTCCTGAATGCGGAAGAGCAGGCCGCCTTCGAGCGCTACATTCAGGCTGGCGGTGGGTATGTGGGAATTCACGCGGCCGCGGATACAGAATATGAGTGGCCGTGGTATGATAAGCTGGTTGGCGCTCATTTCTCCAGCCATCCGCATAACCCTAACGTTAGGGCAGCTACGGTGAATGTTACAGATAAAAAACATTTGTCAACCGCCGAGCTTCCTGATCACTGGAAACGCATTGACGAGTGGTACAACTATCGGTCGTTTTACCCGGACATCAAGGTGATCGCGTACCTTGACGAGAATTCTTATGAGGGAGGAACCAATGGGGCTGACCATCCGATTTCCTGGTATCATGAGTTCGACGGTGGCCGCGCATTCTATACTGGATGTGGTCACACCGACTCGAGCTTTAGTGAACCCCTTTTTCTAAAGCACCTTCTCGGCGGAATAAAATACGCTATGGGTACTGGCAAGCTCGACTACCGAAAGTCGTATGCGGTGGCAGTTCCGGAGGAAAACCGTTTTGTAAAAACAGTACTCGTTAACGATTTGAATACTCCGATGGAACTCGCCGTATCAAATGATGGTCGCGTCTTCTATACGGAACTTAGGACGGCCAATCTGTCCGTCTTCGATTCAAAAACAGGCAAGAATTCCCTCGTGCATCAATTTAACGTGGCCACTAAGGGTGGAACGGGTCTTATCGGAGTTACGCTTGATCCAGACTTTGATTCGAATAATTACATATACCTATACTACAGTCCCCCTATTGAGACGGAGCCGATCATTTTTAATCTGTCACGCTTCACGGTCACGAAGGATAATACGCTCGACCTGGCGTCAGAAAAGGTTTTGCTTCAAGTTCCAGTTCAGGAGGTTAGCGGCGCTCATCATGGTGGATCACTCGCTTGGGATAAAGATGGTAATCTATTTATTTCAACCGGAGATAGTTCAAGTCCATTTCCATCTAATGGCTACGCTCCTCTTGATGAGCGACCCGGGAAGGAATATTACAGTCTGGATGCCCAAAGGTCGGCTTCAAACACTAATGATCTAAAGGGAAAAGTTCTGCGAATACATCCGGAAGCCGACGGAACATATACTATACCCGAAGGCAATCTCTTTCCAAAAGGAACTGAAAAGACCCGACCTGAAATCTTTACAATGGGATGCCGTAATCCCTATCGAATCGCCGTTAATCCAAAGACATCGGTGTTGTATTGGGGTGAGATCGGTCCAGATGCTGGTAAGGATAGCGTTCAGGGACCGCGCGGCTACGACGAGTTCAACCAGGCTAAGAAAGCAGGCAACTATGGATGGCCATACTTTGTAGGAAACAACCAGCCTTACAACAAATGGGATTTTGCGACCAACACGGCCGGCCCAAAGTTTAATCCTGAATCGCCCGTGAATAATTCGCCGAATAATACGGGCATTACAAATCTACCGCCCGCCCTATCAGCAATGATTTGGTATCCCTACGCAGCTTCCAAAGAATTTCCTGAGCTTGGACAGGGAGGTCGAAGTGCAATGGCCGGGGAATTTTATACTTACGACAGGAGCTCGAATGCGCCAAACAAGTTTCCTGAATACTATGACGGCGCCCTGTTTGTGTTTGATTGGATGAGGAATTGGGTATTGGCGCTCAGGTTCGACGAGGATGAGAACTTCCATCGAAGTGAACCTTTTATGATGGCGAACGGAGACTTTCGCCGGCCGATTGATCTTGCGTTCGGAAAGGATGGCGTTATGTACATGTTGGAGTATGGATCCGTTTACGGCGCTGATAATGATGATGCACGTCTTGTAAAGATCGAATACTTTACTGGGAATAGACCTCCCGTTGCTAAGGCAGGTGTGGTAGATTCAGTGGCAACCGCCGAAAAAGATAAAAAGGTCTTTCTCACTTCAGAACGCGCCGTTCCCCCAGCAAGAGAAGCCGTAGGTGAAAACCCTTTACGGGTATTATTTACCAGTCGAGGTTCAAATGACCCGGATGACAATGATACGTTTTCTTATGAATGGCTGTTCGATGGTAAGGCTGTCGGCTCCACGCAAGCCAATCCTTCGTACACCTTTAGCACACCTGGAACGTATCGTACAGTTTTGAGAGTAACAGATAATTCAGGTCTGGTTGGAACCGACACGTTGCTAGTAAAAGTCGGAAACAGGGCACCTGAGGTGAACATTGTCACCGTCAACAATAAATCTTTCTTTTGGAACAATAAGCCTTTCAAATATTCTGTGCAGGTAATAGATAAGGAGGATGGCAGGGTAATGCCCAATGAAGTTAAAGTTACGTTCGACTATACTGCGAAACCTGGCGTGTCCGCAACAGCTCTGCCCCTTGGGTACAAGCTTATTGCCAACAGCGATTGCAAAGCGTGCCATACCCTCGATAAAATTTCCGTTGGTCCTTCGTATGATGCTGTCGCGCAAAAGTACAAGGGTCAACCAGGCGCTACTTCTATGCTCGCTAAGAAAATAATCGCAGGTGGTGGTGGAAACTGGGGAACCGAACACGTTATGGCAGCTCACCCGCAGATCTCGGTGCAGGACGCAAATGAAATGGTCACCTATATTCTATCCCTCGCTGACGCAAAAAAAACAAAAACAGTTGCGACTCAGGGCACGCTTGCGCTGTCAGACCATAAGGCCGACGAACCACGAGGTCTATACACGCTCACTGCATCGTACACCGATCATGGAGGTAATAACATTGAGCCGATAACAAGAACCGAAACCGTCACACTCAGGAATGCGAAGGTTAGAGCGGTATTCGCCGATGAGCATACCGGATTCAGACGGTTCGGCAATAACCTAAGCAGTGGTGACCACAAAGCATTTGTGTTGCTGAGGAACATTGACTTGAACGGTATCAAAAAGTTCACATACGAGTACGCGTCCCAGAATAGAGATGGTGAGATACAGGCAAGGATTGACTCACAAGCCGGTCCTGTGATTTCACTAGTGCAGTATGCTGCGACCGGTGCGTGGGATTCGACTTCCACCGTGACAGGCAACATCTCGGTTCCCGTCTCAGGAAAGCACGACGTTTACTTCTTCGTTATCAAAAAGGACAAGCCTAATGAAGACATCATAAATCTTAAATCGATCCAGTTCGAACAGTAAGGATGAGGTATAGGGTATAGGGTATATGGTATAAGGTATAAGGTATAAGGTATAAGGTATGGGGTTAAATCCCGTACCTTTTTTTTTTGTCTAATTGGGAAATTCCTTACATGAATAGTTATTACCATTTAATAGGATTTTTCTCGTGCAGCAATGACGAGCCATACGTATTAAATTTCAGAAAAAAATCTAATACATCATGATAGCCGGAATTCGCACGAAATATTCCTTTTTGTTCTTGACCTTCATCGCATCTGTTGGGTATGGGCAGGGAATCAATAACGCATGGAAAACCGAATTGACTTCTTCACTGAAACAGTTTTTCAACTGTCAAAATTCTTCCTCGGGAAAGTCGGAATGTTTACAGTTCATGGGTGAATCAGTAAAAAAGATCTATAAGGTCAATGACTTCTATTCTGCCAAGTCGGGCCGCTACATGACTGCAAGTGAAATATCTTCCTTTCTCAAAGAGAGTGAAAAGTGGAGATTGATTGGACCAACATACGAACAGAAAACGCTAGCGACAGCGCAGGAGCTAGCTAATTCCGGAAAAGCGGTTGTAGCTGTTTATATCAATTCAGATGGAATTGGACATATGGTTGTAATAACGCCCGGCCAACTCCAGCCATCAGGCTCGTGGGGGTTGCATGTTCCGAACGTGGTCTCCTTTTTCCCAAGCCAACCCGACAGGTCTTTCGTCGATAAAGGTCTTTCCTTTGCTTTTGGTAAGAACCTGATGAAGGATATTCTTATCTACGGAAGAAACTAACATTCTCGATTGTTAATTGTTAATTGTTAATTGTTGATGGTCACTGTTCATTGTTCACTGTTCATTGCTTTTCTCCTGCCCACAGAACGGCATCGCGGACTAATTTAAAAAAGTTATCGTCTTTACATAGAGATGCGTCGTGGCCGATTCCTATGTAGATCATCCGCCGGAATTTGGGATTGGTCCATATTATGGGATGGTCACCCA
>DATHIE010000639.1:0-3742 GCA_035316905.1 Chryseolinea sp.
TCCCAGGCCTGGGATGTTTTCCGATGCATATCGCAGGGAATACTATCCTTTGACTCTGGATAAACGCAACACTCTTTGACCAGGAAAACAATCCGTACAACAGTACGGGCCACGCCGAGACTTCGGCCAACTAGATTAGACACTCAAATCTCCTAAAGAGATAGGAGAATTAATATATCATTTGAAGGCATAAACTTATTCGAAACTAAAAACAGAAAAATAGAATACACAGAACCAGGTTACCTATGTCTATAGTCGGTGAGGCAACAAAAATTGCCTCCTAACAGGCGTTAATCACTATAAGCTGTCTTAAGACAGGTACCAAAAATCTCCAAAACCAGATATCGACTGTTGTATTAGTTGCCCCGATTTGGTGTAGTTATTACCGTTTTGTTTAAAAAGTAGAGCAAACATTACATCAAAAAATCGTTCATTTTCACCCCCAGGCTACCGCTCCTTATACGCTGGTCTTGGTTTTAACTCAAGTGTCTGAAACATTTCACGATCTCTGGACCCCCCTGGATTCGGGGTGGTCAATAACTTATCGCCGGCGAAGATACTATTGGCTCCAGCCATAAAACACAACGCTTGTTCTTCGAGATTCATACGTACTCTGCCTGCAGATAACCTTATCATTGCCTTAGGCATAATGATGCGTGCCGTTGCAATCATCCGCATCATCTCCCAAACAGAAACTTTCGGTTGTTCTTCCAACGGTGTTCCTTCAACAGGTACCAATGCATTTACAGGAACTGATTCAGGATGTTCTGGCAACGTGGAGAGTATGTGCAACATACCGATACGATCTTCTTCACGTTCACCCATACCAATAATGCCACCGGAACAAACTGATATCTTCGCCTGCCTTACACTTTCCAATGTATCGAGGCGATCGTCGTATGTACGCGTAGTGATGATCTGCCCATAAAACTCTTCGCTTGTATCGAGGTTATGGTTGTAAGCATAAAGGCCCGCATCTTTCAACTTCTTCGCCTGCTCACCCGTGAGCATCCCTAACGTGCAGCATACTTCCATTCCCATGGCGCTTACACCTTTCACCATGTCGATCACTTTGTCGAAGTCACGATTGTCGCGCACTTCACGCCACGCAGCGCCCATACAAAAACGGGTGCTGCCAGATTCTTTCGCTTCAGCAGCTTTCTCCAACACCTCACCCACTTCCATAAGCTTTTCCACCTTCACGTCCGTGTGATAACGGGCGGCCTGGGGGCAGTAAGCGCAATCCTCGGGGCAACCGCCGGTCTTCACCGATAATAATGTACAGACCTGTACTTCCTCCGGATCGTGAAACTCGCGATGAACTGTTGCCGCCTCGTATACCAGGTTCAGGATAGGCTTGTTGTAGATGGATGCAATCTCTTCGCGCGTCCAATCATTTCTGATAGATGTCATCTCTTCGTGGTCTTTCTTATTAGTGTATCTTCATTTCGAAAGGCATGCGTGCCTGTATGCCCTCGTAGGATTTCACGTTCTTCCATTGCTGGTAGAGGTAATAGTTCTCACCCAACTGTTCTTTCAAAATTTTCACTTGTGCATCTTCTTCGTCAAACTGATCCAGCAGCTGTTCGAAAAATGATGGCGTGTACTGTGGATAGAACCGAACCTTGTAATCATCTTTTACACCGGCTGCGTTCGCTGCAACCTCGACGGCATCTTCAAACGAACCGATGATGTCTACCAGTCCTCTTTCTTTGGCCTGTGCTCCCGTCCATACTCTTCCTGACGCGACCTTCTTAATATTGTCTTGGGTCATCTTTCTTCCTTCCGCAGCTTTCGAGGTGAAGGTTTCGTATACTTCATCCGTTCTTTTCTGCCAGATTTCTTTTTCGGCCGGAGTCAACGGGCGGGACAGTGTAAATAATTCACCAATTTCCCCTGTCTTTAATTCTTCTGATGTAATTCCGATCTTATTGCTTAGGAAGCCGCTCGCATCGTAAAGCACGCTGAACACGCCGATGGAGCCAGTGATCGTATGCGGCTGCGCAACGATGGTATCACAACCCATCGCCATGTAGTATCCTCCTGATGCAGCGTAATCTGACATAGATGCAATCACAGGTTTCACTTTAGTAGTGAGTTTTATCTCGCGCCACATTACATCCGACGCAAGGGAGCTGCCTCCAGGCGAATTAATCCTCACTACTATTGCTTTTACTTTGTCGTTCTCTCTTGCCTTCCTTATTTCTTTTGAAAATGACTCTGAACCGATCACCTCCTGCCCACTGCCAGCTTTGCCAGGTAGAATTGTTCCTTCCGCAACGATCACTGCGATCTCATTCTTCGAATCCTTATACGTGGAGAAACTTCTCTTATATTTACTGTATTTGATAAACTCTATTTCCTTGTCTGCTTCTAACGACAGGCGGTTCTTAAGTTCCTTCTCGACCTGATCCTGATACAACAATGAATCCACCAGTCCGTGTTCTACTGCAAGCGATGCATTGCGTACCAGCATCTTGTCCGAAATTTCAGTTAGTTTTTCTTTTGGAATATTCCTCGATTCAGAGATCCGGGTAAGCACATGATCATAAATGGATTCAATCATTTCTGTGAGCTGAAGCCTGTTAGCATCGCTCATCTTTTCAAGCATGAATGGTTCAACAGCACTCTTGTACTCACCAACTCTGAAAATTTCAGGTTTGATTTCAAGTTTATCGAATAAGCGCTTGAAGAAACTGATCTCGATAGCAAGACCGTTGAATTCCATTTCACCTTCAGGATTGAGATAAACTTTGTCGGCAGCCGAAGCCAGGTAGTACGCAGGCTCAGTCATTACTTCGCTATATGCAACCACCCACTTTCCTCCGGATCTGAAATCTATTATGGCCTGACGGATCTCTTCGATCACTGAATACCCAGTCAAAGGATAACTTACGTTTAAAAAAATACCCTGAATCTTTGAATCGGTCTTCGCGTTAGCAATGGTTTGTCGCAGCTGCGCAAGTCCTATCGCTTTTGGTGTAGCTGGTCCGAATATTGGCAAGTTACCGAACGGATCTTCTTTTTCTGTTTCAATGATTTGAGCATCGAGATCCAGCCTCAACACTGAGTTTTCATTTACAATGACCTCGTCCCCACCAGACACAGAGAATATTAACATTATTCCCGCGATGAGCACTACGAACGCGACCAGTGTCCCGAGGCAGGATGTCAAGAAAGCCTTTAGAAAATTCATAGATGACAATTTTAAGTTTCAAAAGTACGCAATAGTCATTCGAATAAAAAAGTAAGTTTGTGCGCCAATCACATTATGGAGAGACCGGTATTTCTATTATTAGGCACCAACCTTGGGAGCCGTATCAGCAACCTGACGAATGCTATGCGGGCAATCGAGCGACGCGTGGGAAAGGTCGTAAAGGTCTCGTCTGTCTATGAAACTTCTGCATGGGGAAAGACTGATCAACCCGCCTTTCTTAACCAGGCCGTACAGATCGTGACAAAAGAGGACCCCGGTGTAGTATTGGAAAACATCCTGGCTATCGAAGAAGGGCTGGGGCGAAAGCGTAACGAAAAATGGGGCGAACGGACCATTGACATCGACATACTTTTGTTTGGAGATGAAGTTTGTCAACTGCCAAACCTCGTTATCCCCCATCCTCAGTTAGCTAACCGCCGGTTTACGCTTGTGCCGCTGAACGAGATCGCAGGGGACTTTATACATCCCCTATTCAAAAAAACCGTGACTGAACTTTTAGAGGCTTGTCCGGACGAACTTAGTGTA
>DATHIE010000640.1:0-13390 GCA_035316905.1 Chryseolinea sp.
ACCCACCATGGCACTTATTCTATATTTCGGAGAAAGTTCCGCCGGCTCTACATCATCACACCGCGCAAAAGCATTGGAAAGACTCGGTCACTCAGTAACAATCGCTGATCCATATCGGGAGTTCAAGAGTCAGCTACAGTCCAGGCTGATGGGTCCGATTCACTTCCGCACAGGGTATCGTCTAATGAATTCAAATGTCCTCCGATGGTTAAAGTCATATGTGGAGACTGAACAAAAACCAGACGTTGTCTGGATTAATAGTGGTGAACTTTTTGGCCCTGAGGCGCTTCAATTATTGAAGCGCCTCAACTGTCCTATTGTGCTTTACAACAACGATGATCCAACAGGCGGCCGTGATGGTAGGAGATTTGATTCCCTGATCAAAGCATTACCACATTACGACCTTTGCGCAGTGATGCGAGAACAAAATGTAAAAGAATTTTATGCAAAGAATGCAAAGAAGGTAATAAGGGTATTCATGTCCTATGATGAAGAGGTACACCGGCCATTTGACAACATCGCAGACATACCGGCATCGTTTCGATCTGAAGTTGCATTTATCGGTACTTGGATGCGCTTTGAAAAGAGAGATGAGTTTCTGATGAAACTCATCAATGAGAACATTCCTGTCAGCATATGGGGCGATCGGTGGGAAAAGAGCCCGTTGATCTCCAAGCTCAGGCCCTATTGGCGTGGCAATGCCTTGCGGGGACGAGACTATGTCGCGGCGATTCAGGGTGCAAAGATTTGTCTCGGCCTTCTTTCAAAAGGAAATCGCGATGAGCATACTCAAAGATCACTAGAAACTCCTTATTCCGGTGGGCTGTTTTGCGCAGAGCGTACAAGTGAACATCAACAATTATACAATGAGGGAGCTGAAGCGGTGTTTTGGTCCGATGCAGATGAATGCGCACGGGTATGCAAGCAATTATTGAATGATAATGTACTCCGTGAAAAAATCCGCCTCGCCGGAATGAAAAAGGTTAGGGACATCAAGGCGGGCAACGAAGATGTTTGCAATACTATTTTAAATCACGAGTCTCTACAGGTCTTGTTTAAGCGTCAATAGAAGAATTTGTATTTGTCAGAAATGAATCTTGTTTTTTTTACTCATCCCGAATTTCTAGGTCAGCAGAGCATGCGACGATTTGCAAACATGCTGACTTCGGGAATGAGGCAACGCGGTCACAGTGTAGAAAACTGGTCCCCTGTACCAATTTTTTTTCGTTTCCCTTCTCCTGACTTTTTAAGAAAGTGGTTCGGGTACATCGATCAGTATGTTTTGTTCCCATTGGCCTATCGTAAGAAAATAAAAGCAACTCCAAAAGATACGCTCTTTGTCTTTATCGATCAGGCCCTTGGACCCTGGGTACGGCTGGTGGCTGATCGTCCCCACGTCATCCATTGTCATGATTTTTTGGCGTTGCGATCTGCATTGGGGGAGATTCCAGAAAACCCGACAAGTTGGACTGGAGTTCAGTATCAGAGTATGATTCGCAGGGGATTCTCCAAAGGAAAACACTTCATTTCCGTGTCACACAAGACCAAAGATGATCTCCATCGATTCTTGATAACGCAACCGGTTTTTTCAGATGTAGTCTACAATGGGTTTCATAAGCCGTTCGACCAACAAGATCCCATGGATGCGAGGAGGCGATTCGGCGAACGCATACAAATGGATCTTGCTGATGGTTATTTACTTCATGTGGGAGCGAATGTATGGTATAAGAATCGTGCAGGTGTTGTCGAGATATTCGATGCGTGGCGTTCCAAATTCCAAAAACGTCTTCCACTTCTGATGATAGGCGAACCCACAACGGAACTGCTAACACGTCAGGAACTCTCGCCCTTTAAACGTGACATTCATTGGCTGAAGGGTATCGATGATGAATCGCTTAGACAGGCATACGCCGGTGCTACTGCGTTTTTGTTTCCGTCGCTGGGGGAAGGTTTTGGATGGCCGATAGCCGAAGCAATGGCCAGTGGATGTCCCGTGATTACCACTGATGAAGCTCCAATGACCGAAGTAGCGGGCGCCGCTGGTTTCTTTATTCCAAGGATGCCTAACGATCGGTCCAAATTGAAAGAATGGGCAGATCATTCTTCCTCAGTTTTACAAAGGGTTGTGTCGTGCTCAGCCTCCGAACGCGATGCAATCGTTGGCGCGGGAATTGAGAATGCAAAACGATTTGACACAATTCGCGCACTCGACCAAATCGAAGATATTTATGGGAGAATCTTGAGTAAATTGGTCACCAAAGAATAAAAAAGCGGATATTATACTATAACAATAAGACTATGTGCGGCATTCTTGGACAACTTACGTTTAAAGCACCGGCCGACCCGGTTCCTCCCTTGAGCGCAATTGCCCATCGCGGGCCAGACGGAAATGGTGAATGGACAAATAAGAGCGGCGATGTCTATCTTGGGCATGTAAGGCTCGCAATTCTCGACCCAACCCCCACTGGCGCTCAGCCAATGACGGATTCCTCAAAACGTTTTACTATCACTTTCAATGGAGAAATATATAACCACTTAGGGTTACGGCCAATGCTTCCAAATGTTGCATGGCGTGGTACATCTGACACTGAAACATTGGTGGAACTATTCGCCGTGAAAGGGTTAGAATGTCTTCAATACCTTAAAGGTATGTTTGCCTTTGCAATACACGATGGCAACGATAATTCAATCACTCTTGTGAGAGACAGACTCGGCATCAAACCTTTGTGGGTGAAGACAACACCGCACTATTTTAGCTTCGCTTCGGAAGTACGAGCATTAATAAAATCCGGAGATTTTACACCGAATACCCAATTCCTCAATGAGTACATTGGGTTCGGTAGAATTCCAAGCACGGATGAAATCTTCGATGGCATTCAATCTGTCGCGCCGGGCGGCTGGATGAAGCTCAATATCAATGGAACAACTCAAAAGGACAACTGGTGGCCTGGACGTAAATTCGCTGTCGCGAATGTGTCCAACCATAACGATGCAGTAAAGAGGGTCAGACAACTGGTCACTACAGCGATCGAAGAACATCTTATTTCCGACGTGGGTGTAGGAGCCTTTCTAAGTGGTGGGATAGATTCCAGTATTGTTACCCTTGTTGCTGGAAAAGAATTAGGGCGAAATCTGCGTACGTTTACGGTAGGGTTTCCACAAGTTGCATTTGACGAGCGTTCAGTTGCCAAATTGGTGGCGAAAAAGGCTGGATCCGATCATTGCGAAATTGAAGTTAGCGAAAATACGTGCTTGCAATGGGTCATGGAAGCCGTCGCACGACTCGACCTTCCCTCTGTTGATGCCATTAATACTTACATCGTCTCTAAGGCGGTAACTGATAAAGGGCTGAAAGTTGCGTTGTCGGGTTTAGGTGGGGACGAGATTTTTGCCGGGTATCCAAGTTTCCGTCATATTCCAATGATCAAATGGTTGGGCAATTTGCCAGCAGCAATGAGCAAACAATTGATTGGGCTTGCGCCACGCAGCCTAAGGGAAAAGTTAATCGGGTTAAATAGCTTTGGAATCCCCGAGTTGACAGTGGCCAGACGGAGGTTCACTTCAATTCCTAGTCTTCGGGAGTTAGGATTTGGAGAAATTATGCCATCTATACCAACGCCACCGGACGGTTTGGATACAATAGGATTGATCTCATGGTATGAGATGCAATCGTACATGATACCGATGCTTCTTCGAGACAGCGATCAAATGAGCATGGCGGTCGGGCTTGAAATACGTGTGCCCTTTCTGGATCACTGCCTTGTGGAAGAAGCGTTGACTTTACCGCAGCAATATAAAATGGGTAAAGGAGTAAAACCGCTGTTGGTCGAGGCGTTTAAAGATGAATTGCCTCGCGAAGTTTATGACAGGCCAAAACAAGGATTCGCCTTACCTATGGCGGACTGGATCAGGGGTCCGCTTGAAAGCTTTACTAACGATGGTGTTCAGGCAGCTTCCGATTGGCTTGGTCTAGCTGAACCGTTGCACCAAAAGGAAGGTTTTTACAAAGGGAATTTGCATTGGACCAGGGTATGGCATTGGGCTGTCTTAGGGCATTGGTTAATTAATCAGAAATCGCCAGTGAGAGACTTGGCATCCGTCGCTTGATCGATCATAATTCGAACGGAAAAATGAAAATCCTGCGCGTGATAGACACCATGAACCCGGCCCTTGGAGGTCCCTGTCAAGGAATCAGGAACAGTATCCCTGCTTTAAAAAAAATAGGAATAGAAAACGAGGTCGTTACTCTTGACGATCCCTCTGCCCCATTTATTGCAAGTGATTCTTTCAAAACGCATGCGCTAGGTCCTGCTAAAGGTCCCTGGCGTTACGGTTCGCGTCTCCTCCCTTGGCTTCTCGACAACCTTCACCGATTTGATATTGTCATTGTGCACGGCTTATGGCTGTATCACGGCTACGCCGCTGGACGAGCAGTTCATCAGTTTAGGAATGCATCAAAATCCAATAAGTCAAAGCCAAAACTGTTCGTAATGCCTCATGGCATGCTCGATCCTTATTTTCAAAGGGCACCTGAGCGGAGACTTAAAGCCATTCGGAATTGGATCTATTGGAAACTGATAGAAAACAAGTTGATCAACGGTGCGGATGGAGTCTTATTTACGTGCGAGGCAGAACTAGTACTCGCCCGTGAAGCTTTTAGACCGTATCACCCAAAACGCGAATTAAATGTTGGATACGGAATTCAAGAACCACCAACATTTGTTCCTTCGATGAGGGAAGCATTCCTGAAGAAGTGTCCACATGTCGCTGATAAGCCCTACATCCTTTTTCTGAGTAGAGTGCATGAAAAGAAGGGGGCTGACCTCCTGATAAAAGCATATTCCAGTATTCGCAAAAGTGATTCGCCAAAATTGGTAATCGCAGGACCAGGAATGGAAAGCGACTATGGTAAGTCGTTAAGCCATCTAGTTAAGGAAAATGGTCTTGAGGACTCCGTTCATTTTGCTGGCATGCTTTCCGGTGATGCTAAATGGGGTGCGTTTTATGGATGCGAATCATTCGCTTTACCAAGTCATCAAGAAAATTTTGGAATTTCAGTGGCCGAGGCCTTGGCATGCGGAAAGGCCGTATTGATTTCGAATCAGGTCAATATCTGGAGAGAGATCAAAAAAGGCGGAGCGGGTATTGTATCGGCTGATACTCTCGAAGGCACAAAAGATTCACTAGCGCATTGGACCAACCTTTCTCAAGACGAAAGATCAGAAATGCAACTTCGCGCAAAAGAAACGTACAAAATCAACTTTGAAATAGGCCCTGCGGCAACACAGATGGCGCAAGCATTAAATTCAAACTGACTTTCTGGAGGATCATCGTTTGAAAAACGCTAAAATTGTCACATCAAATTAAAAGCTTGGTTGCTTCTTGCCCTTATTAGAAAATGAGTATTCATAGTTCGAACAACCCCGATCCATATCTGCGCCCAAGCTTTTCAATGACTAATAAAATCAGGCGTATGTTATGGAACATTACTTGGGTTTTACTGTGTAGTTGGACGCCGAAAGTAATGCACTCCTGGCGGGTCATGATACTTCGGATTTATGGAGCAAGTATTGGGAAAAACAATTCCATATATCCAAACTGTAAAATATGGGCTCCATGGCTTTTGCATACAGAGGACGCTGTGGGAATCGGTCCCGGCGCAGAGATATATAATCCGGGAGGTGTCCGGCTTGAGCATCATGCTATTATTTCTCAATACGCGTACCTATGTGGCGCTACGCATGACTACGATTCGGAAAATTTCACCTATGTAAAAAAGCAAATAGTAATCGGTCCTTACGCCTGGGTCTGCGCAAAAGCGATTGTTTTGCCTGGCGTACATTGTCAAGAAGGGAGCGTCCTGGGCGCGGGTTCCGTAACTTCCAAAAGCCTTGATGCGTGGACCGTCTATTCTGGCAATCCAGCAAAACCTGTCAAGCCTCGAAACAATTTTTTGAATAACCAGCCAACGAAGCAATGAGCCATTCTTTTGCGGACGCAGAATACAACGCTTGCATTGTTGGTATTGGTCCAGACTGGGGTACAGGCAATGATTATGTTTGTAGCAATTCCGTTTTCCCAACATCTGGCGGAACGACCGTACTAAACCTGAGCGAGAAACTACGAAAAGTATTTACTTACTTTCAGCACTCCGTTGTGCGTTGTTCCATGTTTAGGAAAAAACACTTAGAGAATAATGTGAACGTTGCTTGTGAGGGTTCGGCATAGTTCAGCGTAAGCAAACATGGAGTAGAAAAATTTCTTACAGACAAACAGGGAATGATTTCAATTTTAATACTAACAAAAAATGAGGAACAAGATCTTCCGGGCTGCTTGAAATCAGTAGCGTGGTCAGATGACATTCATGTATTTGATTCTTTCAGCGAAGACCGGACCGTCGAGATATCTCTGGCAGCGGGAGCGACAGTAACTCAACGCAAGTTTGACGGTTATGCGTCCCAGCGAAATGCGGCTTTGGATACTGTTAACTATAAATACCCATGGCTTCTGATACTCGATGCAGATGAACGAATTCCGGCGCAATTGGTCCCCAAACTTCAAGAACAAATTCTCAAAGCCAATGGCGCTGTGGGCGGCTTTCGAATCAGGCGAAGAGACTATTTGCACAACACCTGGCTAAAACACTCGCAAATTTCGCCATTTTATATTCGTTTAGTTCGCTTGGGAAAGGCACATTACCATCGCGAGATTAATGAAGTTCTGGAGGTGCAGGGGAGGGTGGACGAAATTGATGGCTATTTTGATCATTATCCATTTTCTAAGGGGTTCGATCATTGGCTGCAGAAGCATAATCAGTACTCCACCATGGAGGCAAAAAGATGGATCGAAGAAAATACTGGCAACTTCAGTTTTTCACTGAGTAAGGCATTGTTTGCTAAAGATTTTAATGAACGTCGGTACCATCAAAAAGGACTTTTTTATCAGCTTCCAGGACGACCTCTGATTAAGTTTATTTATATGGTGTTTGGAAGGCTTGCTTTCTTGGATGGGAGAGCCGGTGTGACTTATGCAATATTGCAATCGATTTATGAGTACTTCATCGTTCTAAAAACGAGAGAGCTGATCCATTCAAAGTCCAATAGCAATAAGAAGTGAACCTGGTCTTACAGCCCTCCTATAGTCCCCGGTTGTAGAATTTGCTATTGAGAAACGGTCGAAATTGGTTAACTTTCGGCCTCGAACTAAAGAACCGTATTTTCGGTTTCTACAATTGTGAGTATTTCTCACAATCCACAAACATCTAATAATCATGGGAAGACCTCCAGTATTGCCAAAGAAGAAAAAAGACGGATTTTATCTTGAATTACGGAACAAGGGAGCAAAAACCGGCATCATTATCATTCGGGACACCAAAGAAGCCATGATGCAGGCTGTAAAGCAATATCAAAATACGAAAGATGTCATCATCCTGGGTGAACATAGAAGCGGCAAGAAAGTCGAAGAAGCCCGGGAAAGCCGCAAAAAGGAGCGTCATAGCGCTTAATTAGCACCGATCCCAGCCAGTACCTCTTCCATTTTTTTTGAGGGACTGTAGAACTCCAGGATCTTTATCATCACACTATCTACCACGGTGTCCGGGCATGAGGCGCCACTGGTCAGGATAATTTTCACAATATCTTTGTGGGGCAAAAACTGCTTTGTGTTTTGTTTTTGCTTTTTGTGAATGTTGTAGTGCTGGATTTCATCTCTAGCAACTATTTCCCTCACCGAATTAATAAAATACGTTGGAAACCGTGTCTCGCATAATTCAACAATGTGGGAAGTATTTGAGCTGTTGTATCCACCAACGACAATTGCAAGATCAGCGTCGGTATCAAGCAGCTTGTAGGTAGCCTCCTGGTTATCATTTGTTGCGTAACATAACGTGTCGCGAGTGTCGGCAAAATGGTGCTGGAGATTTTCCATGCCGTACCGCTCAATCATTACCTTCTTCAAAAAATCAGCAATAGCTTGGGTTTCAGTTGCAAGCATAGTGGTTTGGTTTACAACTCCAATGCGTAGCAGATCGCGTTCAGGCACAAAGCCCGCTGAATACTTATCGGCAAACTCGTTGTAAAACTCTTCCTTTGATCCCTTTCCATTAATGTATAGTGAAAGCCTTTCGGCTTCATTCATATCTCTTACAATAATCGAATGACCAAACTTAGCACTGTGAGAAAAAGTCGCCCGGGTTTCCTCATGTCTTGGTTTCCCATGAATGACGATAGTGTAATTATCACTACCAAGCTTTTGCGATCGGTTCCATACCTTTTCAACAAAAGGACACGTAGTATTGTATTGCTGGACTTCTACTCCTTTGTCTATAAGAAGCTGTTCGATTTCTAATGTCGTTCCGAAAGCAGGGATGATTACTATATCATCATGACGGACGTCGTCCCACGGAATAAACTGCGTGCCATCTGTATCCATGATGAATTTTATTCCGCGACTTTGAAGATCATCATTTACGTCCTGATTGTGAATCATCTGGCTTAGCAGAAAAACTCTTTTGTGAGGATTGTCTTCAAGAGCCTTATAGCTAATCTCGATTGCGTTCTCAACACCGTAGCAAAAACCAAAGTGTCGTGCTAAATAAAATTGAACGGGTCCGAAGTCGAGAATCGTCGGCGCAAAATCCTGCTTTCGCAGATCTTTCGAGCGGCGCATTTCTTTTATCCTTCCGGTAATTGATGACCGGTAATAAGCGGGGATCTGAAACTTTTTGATAATAAATAATAGCTTGCTGCTAACCGCAAAGTTAGAATTTTGCAAATAAGAAAACGGGTTACCTGCACATCGTTTTGATAAAACATCCGAGTGCAGGTAACCCGAGTAGCTTATGCAGCTTTGGAAAGTTTGTCTTCCTTTATTTTGTTAACGCGGATCTCCTTTTTTTCAAGGTCAAACCACTTCACTTCGACAAAATTGTTTTTGATGTACTTTAAAACTTCCATCACTTTCCCGTCAATCTTACTGCGAACGCGTTCGCCTTTTCTAAACAGCTTCCTCATAATTCATAAAAGGTGTGTCTACATTCTGAAGGCGTAGTTGAACTCTCTTGGAAAGTCCTCATACGTTCCCGACAAAATAACCAAGTCGCCTTGTTTCTTTTTCTTCATTAAATCGGTAAATTCTTTAACGGACTTCACTGCCACATCGTTTACCTTTGTAACTATAAAACCGTCTTTCATTTCTGTATATCTTGCCAATCGTCCATTGCCAAGTTTTATTTTCACGCCGTTGTCCAGGTCTAATTTTTTCAGAACCATTGGATCAACGTTTTCCAATTGAACGCCAAGTGTTGAAGTGATATCGCGTTCTTCAGGTTTGACCGTCCCTATCGATCCATCCCGGCTTTTGAGAACAACAGGAATAGTCAACTCGTTCCCTTTTCTATTGACAATCATATTTACTTTGTCGCCAGGACGATGAAGCCCAATATACTCAATTAACGCCGTACTCGATTTGATGGGGGTTTCATCGATCTTAACGACTACATCACCTTCTTTTAAGCCGGATTCCTTTGCAGAGCTCTTCTCCGCGAAGCCGGAAATGTAAGCGCCTTCTCTTACCTGCAAGCTATGCTCTTTCGCGAATTGGCTATTGACGCTTCCAATTGATACGCCCAGCCATCCGCGTTGCACGGCACCAAACTTCATCAGGTCCTCAACAACTTTACTGACGATATTCGAGGGGACCGCAAAGCCGTATCCGGAATAGGATCCTGTAGGACTCGCAATTGCCGTGTTTATTCCTAACAGGCCACCATCCAATTCAACTAATGCACCACCACTGTTACCTGGGTTAATAGCTGCATCCGTCTGAATGAACGATTCAATGGCCGTGCTGCCCTCACCGGAATTCCTGTTGAGAATATTGATGTTTCTTCCTTTTGCGCTAATTATCCCCGCCGTTACGGTTGAGTTAAGATTGTAAGGGTTTCCAACAGCAAGCACCCATTCTCCTACCTTAGATTTATCTGAATCGACGAAGGAGAGGAACGGTAGGCCTTTTTCATTGACCTTAACCAGTGCAAGATCTGTGTCGGGGTCGGTACCGATAACTTCAGCCTTAAACGTTCTGTTGTCGTATAACGTCACCTCTACAATATCCGCATCCTGAACAACGTGATTATTGGTCACAATGTAACCGGCCTCACTGATGATTACGCCGGAACCAGAGCTTTGACTTGGTCCCTGGGGACCGCCCGGTCCGAAAAAGTCACGGAAAGGATCTATCGACTGAACCTCTTCGCTCCTGCTTATCCCCTCTTGCGTGGAACGAATGTAGACTACGGCAGGCATGACCTTTTCGGCTGCTACCGTAAAGTCAAGTGGAGCTATCTCGCCATTCTCATCGACTTTGTAAGCCACTTTAGAAGCAGGAACATTCGATACGTACTCGACCTTGGCCCCAGAATCATCTTCATCAATCCACTGATTGGAAACGAGAGTAACAATGCTTCCGAGCACAGCCGCCAGGAAAAGTGATCCGAATCTTTTCATATTCTTGGTGTGTTTATTTAACAATTCTCAATTCTAACTCTTGTGAAAATATCTCATCAAAAATTGGGCAGAAAGCCTCTCAAAGGAATTTTTGTCAGTATAATCCTGCCTCTTTTTCAGCCCCTTTTCCCTAAGTAGCTCTAAATACGAAAACTTTCGGATTTAGGTTCATTTCTGTCACACTTTTATTATGGCCGGATATAGGAGGTGCCATCCGGAAAAAAGTGATCCAGCGGTCGGTTGATAAACTTTTGTCGGATCCTCCACGAATCACGAGTAGGCCTGCCGTTGTAAAATTCATACATGAAAAGTCAACAGGATACAATAAGCCTGGTTTCGTCTTTTTATGGCCCTTCTTGGTTTGCGTAATGGCCTTCAATAGTCACCCTCCTTACGGTATTTACACTGAATTTGAAGCATTAACCCAAAAAAGCTGCATGATCAATTGAACTTCATACTCAAGAAAACCGTAATCGTATTTATGGAGGACCTTTACCATACCTTTTTAAACCCCCAAAAACAAAATGATAAAGAGTTAGCTAATCGCAAGCTCAGACGGTTGAGGAACTTGCTTATCATTTGGGTTGTGTCTTTTCTGGCAAGTATGCTGTGGTTTTCGTTCTCTCCTGGCATCTAAGTATATCCTTATTTTTTAGATACTTTTGCCTGAATGACTATAGCGGGCAAAATCATCCTCAAGAAGGGAAAGGAATATTCTATTGAGCGAAAACATCCTTGGATATTTTCAGGTGCAATTGAAAGGAGCGAAGGGTTGTTGTCAGATGGCTGCTGGACGGAAGTGGCCGACTACAAAGGAAATATCTTAGGGTTCGGGCACTATCAAAATGGAAGCATTGCCATAAGGTTACTTTCCTTTGGCAAGGAACTTCCGTCAAGTGATTTCTGGAAGACAAAGATCACTAGCGCCCTAACTCTGCGTCAAGCTGTCAATCTGCCAACACCGGCTACTAATGCATTTCGTTTGATCCATGGAGAAGGCGATGGTCTGCCAGGGCTAATCATTGACTACTACGACGGTGCAGTTGTTATGCAAGCGCATTCTGCCGGAATGCACAATGACCGAACTGAAATTTCGTCGGCTCTTCAAGAGGTATTTGGGAAGGAGCTTAAGTGCATCTATTATAAAAGCCAGTCTACGCTGCCGGGTAAAGATCGCAGCGTCCGCGAGGATGAATATATCTTTGGACTTGGTGTAGTCCCCCACGTTATCAACGAATATGGCAATAAGTTTTATGTCGATTGGGAGGAAGGCCAAAAGACAGGATTTTTCCTTGACCAACGTGAAAACCGCAAACTACTCGGTGATTTTTCCCCTGGAAAGAGGGTCTTAAACACCTTTTGTTATACCGGAGGATTCTCAATATATGCGATGAACGCCAATGCACAGGCTGTTCACTCGGTTGATTCATCCGAAAAGGCCATTGCAATCACACGAAAGAATATCGAGCTAAACGGGTTTGACGACAAAACTCATTCGTGTTACTCCGAAGACACTTTTGTATTCCTTAAGGACAAGCAAGGTCAATATGATTTAATAGTTCTGGATCCTCCAGCTTTTGCAAAACATCGCGAGGCACGCCACCAAGCAGTAAAAGGTTATCAACGACTTAACGCTGAAGCAATGCGCGTTATCCGTCCAGGCGGAATTCTTTTCACATTTAGCTGTTCACAGGTGGTCGACAGACAACTCTTCTATGATACCATTGTTTCATCTGCAATACAGGCAGGAAGACAAATCAAAGTTTTGAATCATCTGTCGCAGCCTGCCGATCATCCCGTTTCGATCTTTCATCCCGAGGGAGAATATCTAAAAGGATTGGTGCTTTACATTGAGTAGCATACTCAATTGCTGGTAGGAATTGGAGGAGGTCCATCAGGAATGTAGCCCTTGTATACGTGACTTCCTTTCCGATTTTCAAATTCGGCCCGAATGTCTTTACGCAGTTGTTCGCTCTCGTAAAGATCGACCATCGTCATTGCAAGTGACTTCGCGGCGAACACCAGCCCTTTGTGTCCGATAGACATCCCTCCACACGCTACCACTGCCCAAGAGTGCCATGGTGCATTTGCCGGAGCTGTTGTTACTAATGCTGTGATCTCTGGAACAAGCCAGCTGATATCACCGACGTCTGTTGAGCCGCCTTCGGGGTTTTCTTTTGTAAGTTTAAGGGGATGAATACCACCATCTAATCCTGTTTGCTTTCCTTCACTTACTTCCTGGATTTTTTTGGCAAACGTTATTTCCTCCTCTGTATAAACTATTGGACCAATCGCTTCCATATTTTTTTGAAGCGCCTCTGCTCCTTTTTGATTTACCAGTAATTCGTAATCGCCGCTCTGCAAAGTTATCTTCGATTCGACTCCCGCCATCAGCGCAGCACCCTTCGCAATATCTTTCACTCTCGCAAACACCTTTTCTACTCCTTCACGTTTCGAATCTCTGACCCACATCCAGACCTTTGAGTATTCAGGTACTACGTTTGGTACATCACCCCCGGATTGAATAACATAATGCATCCTGACGCTTGGCCAAACATGTTCACGCAACATGTTCACACCGTCGAGAAAAAGTTCGAGGCCATCTAAAGCGCTTCTTCCATTCCAGGGATCGGCTGCGGCGTGCGCTGCCTTACCTTTGAACTCCACCACGAAATCAACCATCGCCTGAGAACTTTGCATATTCGCGGCTATTTCTACATCCGGGTGCCAGTCAAGACAAACATCAACATCAGAAAATAAACCGTCCCTCGCCATGTAGATCTTTCCACCGACAGCTTCTTCGGCTGGAGTTCCATAAAAACGGATTGTGCCTTTCAACTTGCCTTGTTCAATCAGCTCTTTTATTGCTACGGCTGCACCTAAGT
>DATHIE010000641.1:0-13480 GCA_035316905.1 Chryseolinea sp.
CGCTCGACTTCGGAAACAGCATAGCCTTGATGGAGGATCCCATGGAAGTGATCACAACCCTTGCCCCCCATCTTATGACGACCCATGTAAAGGATATGGGACTTGATGAATATGAAGATGGGATTTTACTGTCGGAGGTTCCATTGGGAAAAGGAATTCTGGATCTTCCCAAGATCTTTTCCATATGTAATCAGCATAACTCAAAAACCACATACAACCTGGAGATGATCACACGCGATCCATTACAGGTGCCGTGCCTGAAAGACGATTATTGGGCAACGTTCGGAAGCGTTGGAGGAACAGAGCTGGCAAGAACGTTGCGCATGTCCCGTCAACATAAATTCGAACCATCGCTGCCAAGGGTATCGCAGCTAACAGGTGAAGAAAAACTGGAAGTCGAGGAACAAAACATTATCGAATGTCTTGACTACAGCAAAAAAACAATCGGACTAAAGTAACAACGATATCTCTATGCAACTCGATCCACTTCCAGGCATCAAACAATTCGACTTAACCGGCCGGTCGGCAATTATCACTGGTGGCTCAAAAGGCCTGGGACTGGCAATGGCAGCCGGCCTTGCTTCTGCAGGAGCCAGTGTAATGTTGGTTAACCGAAACGCTTCGGAAGGAGCGCAAGCTGCTAATGAACTCAGTTCTATTTACAAGACCAAGGCGATCTCGTTCGGAGCTGATATCACAAACAAAGAACAGACGGAGGCCATGATGGAACTTGCCATTAAATCTTTTGGCAAGATCGATATTCTTATCAACAGCGCCGGAATCAATATTCGTGGTCCGATAGATGAGCTATCGCTGAATGATTTCACTTCTGTGATGGATGTAAATGTAACTGGCACGTGGCTTGCCTCCCGCGCCGTAGTACCTCACATGAAAAAGAACGGAAGCGGCAAGATCATTAACCTTGCGAGTACTTTGGGCTTAGTTGGTCTCTCCAACCGCACTCCTTACGCTTCCAGTAAGGGAGCCGTTGTGCAGATGACTCGTGCGCTGGCTCTCGAGCTTGCTCCATTCAATATCAACGTTAATGCGATTTGTCCCGGTCCTTTTCTTACAGACATGAATGTATCAATCGCCGAGACTGAGGAAGGAAAGAAATTTGTCGTCGGAGCTACTGCGCTAGGGCGATGGGCAAAACTCCAGGAGATTCAGGGTGCTGCTATTTTTCTCTCAAGTGATGCTGCTAGTTACATGGTGGGCTCCATGTTAACGGTTGATGGAGGGTGGACCGCAAGATAGCCAGAACCCCAACTCAAAAAATTTAATTCAATAACCACCGACTATGGAACACCACAATGGCCAGCAACAGACGAAAGTACGATACTGGATGCTCGCGCTTGTATTTGTCAACGTGGTGATCAATTACCTTGACCGGACAAACTTAGCCGTAGCTGCACCTGAACTAAGCAAAGAACTTGAATTGTCAAATGAACAATTGGGTTACGTATTCTCTGCTTTCGGATGGTCGTATGCTGCTCTTCAGATACCAGGCGGATTGTTGGCGGATAAATATGGACCTCGTTTCCTCTACGCTGCCTGCCTGATTACCTGGTCTTTTTCAACGATCGTACAGGGTTTTGCCAAGGGTTTCGGCAGTCTATTCGGATTTCGTTTTGCTACAGGCGCGTTTGAAGCACCCTCCTATCCTATCAACAACCGGATCGTTACGAGTTGGTTTCCGAATAACGAAAGAGCATCAGCCATCGCGTTGTATGTTTCCGGTCAATTTATCGGACTTGCGTTCCTGACGCCGGTATTGGTAGCGATACAGGTTGCTGTAGGATGGCGTGGCTTATTTATCGTTACAGGTTTAGTCGGATTGGTGTGGGGAATTATCTGGTATGTTTTTTATCGCGATCCACTCCAGCACGCAAAAGTGAATCAAGCTGAGCTGGACCACATTGAACAAGGCGGCGGAATTTTTCGCGCAAAAGCAACCACGCAGCCATCGATTTGGAAATGGGAAAACTTCAGACAGATCTTTTCAAGCCGAACACTCTGGGGTGTTTACATTGCACAGTTTTGTGTGAATGCAACGCTTTGGTTCTTTCTTACATGGTTCCCAACGTACCTCGTAAAGTTTCGTGGACTTGATTTCATCAAATCCGGTTACCTGGCCTCGATTCCATTTCTTGCTGCCTGCGCTGGATTATTACTATCGGGATTCGTCTCTGACCGGCTCGTACAACGCGGTGTTTCCGTTGGGGTGGCAAGAAAAACCCCGATCATCATAGGACTTTTTGTTTCGGTGAGTATTGTCGGAGCTAACTATACTGATGACACCTGGCTCGTCATCTTCTTCATGTCATTGGCTTTCTTCGGTGCCGGAATGGCACTTATCTCGTGGGTATTCGTGTCTATCCTTTCTCCCAAGAAACTAATTGGTCTAACTGGTGGGGTATTTAACTTCATGGGTAACCTTGCTTCTATTATTGTTCCAATTGTTATCGGATATCTTGCGAAAGAAGGCAACTTCAAACCCGCGCTTGTATTCATAGGAGCATTAGGATTGATTGGTGCTATCTCCTATACATTCATCGTTGGTGAGATAAAACGAGTTGGCGGAGAAGATTGAAAACTCAAATGCATTTCACGCGAAAAGGTGAATTCGCAAAGGTCGCCAAGCTTTTCATCGTTTAACGGGCTTCAACTTTTGCGCTCTTTGCAGCCGGTCTTCGCGGCCTTTGCGCCTGCCCCTCCCGATGCATCGGGATCGGCGGTGAAACGCATTTTTTAGAAGTAAGGCCCCTCCTCTACTAGCAACCTCAAACTGGGTTTGTTCTTCGACAAGGCTTCAACCACTTGTGGGGAAGTGTTTGTTCGATACAGATAAACCTCTTGCAGACTGGGAACCTTCAGCAAATCGATAGTTGACTGATCGTCAATCTTGGTGAAAGAAAGATTCAGCTTCTCAAGGTTTGGAAGTTTTTGCAAATAGACCAGCCCTGATCCGTCGATGTTCGTTTTTTGAAGATACAGTTCTTTCACGTTCACCATTTTTGAGATATAGTACAAACCAGCATCATCTATTCCGCTTGCTATCAATGAAACCTTTGAGAAAACTTCAAAGTATGGGCTGAGTTGTCGAAACTGCTCGTTGGTAAACGGCGCCGGCGGAAATTTCATCGCGATAGTATAAAAATCCCCATCGCTGACAGTATCGCGTTCGATAGAAATATTCAACTCGTTCGCCAATTTTTTAAGATCTGCTTCGAGTTCGATCGCTTTCGTTCGTGCGATCAAGGCATTCCGATGATATCGAAGCAACTCTGGCAGCACACGTTCGATAACAGGTCCAATATTTTCTTCCTTTCTTGCGTCACTCACCCTCAAAGAATCCGAAGAGCCACCTTCAATCCAGAATTTAAGAATAGAAACTTCATCCTCCGTCAATGGAGTTTTTCCAGCTGGCGGCATGTGATCTTTATGATCGAAGGGTAGATGAACTCGGTTGTATAGCTCACTTTTTTCCAGATTGCCTGGTGTCATCGATGGAGTGCCGCTTTCTCCTGCCTTTAACAGGCTTGCATATGAATTCATTAACAACCTGCCCTTTGACTTTTGCTGATTATGACAGCTGAGACATTTTGCTTCAAAGACTGGAACGACTACATCGTAGTAAAGCAACATCTCGTCCTCAGCTTTTGATTTGGTTTCGGTCAACTCGCTTCCAAGGACACTCAGATGTTCCGTTAAATAATCTTTCCCATGAGTGATCGATCCACCTAAATGACTGGTATATGCCACTGCGCCATTTGTAATAGCCAAAGCGGCAAAGTACGCCCAGTAAAACCGGGCATCTCTGAGATAAGCATAAAATAAGCCGACCGTGATAAATATTGCAGACCCTGTAATTGCTCCAAGCCAGAAGTGTTGTTCCATCAGTTCGCCCGAGTATTCACCCGAAGCAAAAAGGAAAAAGCCCGCGCCCACTGAAACGAGTGTAGTGATGGCCGCAGCTATCAGAATTACTTTGAAGAAGTTATCGCCCAGCTTTAACAGGCTATAATGTCTGGCTACCTCGAAAAGCAACGCCAGAATGATCAGCACAATCGGGAAGTGCAGGACCAACGGATGAAAGCGACCGAAAAACAGCAAGAGAAAGGGAACTTCCGCAGGACGGAATAACGGTAAGGCTAGCAGCAGAATCGCAGGCACAAAGGCCGCAATAAAAACGGCCGGACGCCTGAATTTACCAACTGACCTTTCCACTACCTGGTTTTTGCTTTCCATTCTGCGACCCCCAAATCAGGCAACTATACCTGACAGCGTTCCGGTGCTGTCTCCAAACGTTTTCTGATTTATGTTCAGCGTTTTCAGCATAGTCAGGTAGAGGTTCGCTAATGGTGTCTCTTTTTCATAGGCCAGGTGCTGACCCAATTTCAGCTTGCCTCCAGCGCCGCCCGCCAATACAATAGGAAGATTGCGCGGCGAATGCTTGTTCCCATCCCTAAGATCAGACGTGAACATGATCATAGAATTGTCCAGTAACGTTTTGTCCCCCTCTTTGATCTTTTTAAGATTCTCAAGAAAATAAGCATATTGAGCAACGTGCCAGATCGTGATTTTCGTGTATTCTTCAAGCAATATGGGGTCATCCATATGATGCGATATCGAGTGGTGATTTCCCTTCACTCCGTCTAGGAATTTAAAGTTCCGGTTGCTTACCGAATTACCAAACATAAAGGTTGTAACACGGCTTGCATCGCTCCAGAAAGCAAGCGTCATAATATCCAACATCAGTCTTGTCTTCTCGGTAACGTCGACGCCACCATACATTTCCACGTATTCGTTGACTTTTGTATTCACCCGAACAAGCTCTTTGCGGATGTCTGGTGTTATGTTCGCTGCAAACTTTTCGCGGTTTCCATCATTAGATATTCTCTTCTCTACACTGCGTATAGATTCCAGGTACTCTGATACCTTGTCCTGATCCACCCTTCCGAGATTGCGCTTAAGTTCACTCGCATCCTCCATGACAAGATCAAGAATACTTCCCTTCCAGGGATCCTGCTTAATCTTCACCCCAGGTAGATAAGGACGGAACAAACGGTCAAACGCAAGACGGGGATCTATTTCCTTTGATAAGGGTTGGCCAGGTGACTTCCACGAAATACTTGAGCCATACAATCTTGTGAATCCAACGTTTATATCAACGCCTGTCGTGATCCGGTCGAGCCCATACTCAAGAGAGGGGAACAATGTCTGGTCGCCGATGTTTGAAGCTATAACCTGATCAATAGAAACGCCCCCACTGCTAATGTTGTCTCCAATGGTTTGTTTGATGGGCATACAGGTGAGCAAGCTGGCTGACTTCGCATAGTGACCGTCCGCACCACGGAAAAGAGAATTTTTATTCATCAATTCTCCCAGCACAAGGATATCTTTCTTGAAGTTTTCAAGCGGGGCGAGCTGTTGCGTCAACGAAAATTGAGAACCGATCTCAGCGGGAGTCCAACGATCTGGGTGTACGCCATTTGGCATAAATAAAAAGCCCGTGCGAATCGGTGACTTCGGATTTGCTGAACCTAACCCAGGAAGAGCCATTGCATCCAATAATGGTAACGCAATGCATGCTCCTAATCCCTTCAACATCCTTCTACGAGAAATGTGCCACTTCTTTTTCATAGATCATCAAACTTTTACCTTAAAATCGTTCAGCTTCTGGCGGAACGGATAACTCTTCACCAACTCAATAATAAAAACCTCTGGATTAAAATTGTTGTTCAACAATGTAGCGTCCAGGCGTTGTAGAGCCGGCTCATCCGTAAAAATCACGGAACGACCGAGAGCGTATGACAGTATCTTCGAAGACAAGTTACGGGCAATTTTTTCCCTTTCGGTCATCAATATCAGTTTCAATTCTTTTGGACCTTCGAATTTCTGGCCATCAGCCATTACACCAGAAGGATCAACCGCCGCTTGTCCATAGCTGTCTCGCCAGCGACCAATTGGATCAAAATTCTCCAGCCCTAATCCCAATGGATCCATCTTCACATGACAAGACATACATTCAGGTTTTGAGCGGTGGATCTCCAGAATTTTTCGCAATCCTAATGCCGCATGTATGGCCTTGTCTTCCGTCAGCTCACCAACTACCGCTGGTGGTGGTGGCGGCGAAGTTCCCATCAGTTGCTCCAATACCCACTTGCCTCTCAACACCGGACTCGTTCGTATCGGCAATGAAGTAGTCGTTAGCACACTTCCCATGCCCAGCACTCCTCCCCGGACGGAATCTTGCAATATGTGTCTTTGAATCTCACTTCCTTCAACACCCTTGATACCATAATAATCCGCGAGCTCTTTGTTGAGAAACGTATAATTACTGTTGATTAGCTCTAGCATGTTCTTGCTTTGCGTCAATACATAATAAAAGTATTCAACAGTCTCGCGGTATAATGCACGGCGGATATCCATCGTAAATTCAGGGAATGTTTCAGGGTCGGCTAGCGGCTGACTTTCCACCAGCTTGGTAATCCCCAGCCATTGTGATGAGAAATTTTCCGCGAATCTTTTTGCTTTCGGGTCGGCAAGCATCCTTCTCACCTGCTTTTCCAGAACGAGGGTGTCCTCAAGCATTCCCATGTAAGCAAGATCAAACAACTCCTGGTCCGGCATACTACACCAGAGAAAATACGAAAGCCTCGTAGCCACTTCGAAGTTGCTCAACGGATACGATCCCAACTTTTCCGGCTCTTCTTCCACACGATACAAAAAGTACGGTGATACAAGGACCGTCTTTAACGTCTCAGCTATACTTTCATTGAACCTTGCTGGGTTTTCGAGCGAGTCTTTTTGACTGTAGACGGTTTGGAAAAGGTCGATCAACTTGGACTTTTCTTCTTCCTTAATAAATCTTCGGTATGCCTTGGTCGCAAAAGGCACGATGACCCTTTCAGCAGCATGACGCGGGGAATTGACTTCTTCATAATCGTCACTAAACATGGACTTCACCCAGTTGACGAATTGTTGAAACCAGTTCTGTTTGTATTCGAATGGAACAATACTCTGCCACTTCTTCTCATCCTTATATACCTGACTGACGATGCTGTCTGCGGCATCATAATATCGTTCCAACTTCAAAGGCGTGAAGAACAAAGCGCCGCCCTGGTTATCGAAACCTCCGCCGCCAGATCCGTCTGAGGGAAAATAGTTTCGGGCGTCGAAATCGACATTCACAAGATCAAGAATAGTGTAATGATATTCGGCATGACTCAAACGTCGGATTACCACGTGACCGGCACTTCGTTGGCGCAATGAGCTTTGAAGAAGAGTGTTGATTCCGTCAACAAGCTGGTGATAATCCTTGTCGGACAGTGCTGCCTCTGTTTTTGGCGGCATCGCACGAGTCCTGATCTGGTCCAGGACCTTTAACCAAAACTGACCGTCTTTAATAACTCTTTCGTTTTCTTTGTAGTTGTCGAGGTTGACACCTCCCTTGGTATTTCCCGTGTTATGGCACTCAAAACACTTCGTTGCCATGAGCGGACGAATGTCAGTCTCATAGTTGATGACTTCCTGCGCGAATGAGTATTGCAGGAGAAGCGTGACGAAAAGGAGTAAGCTAAGGCGTCGGGTGACCATTTCGCAGACTAGATCATCCTAAATTTACTCAATTTTTATGGAAAGGCACCAGGGTTTTGGCAGAGGGTAATATTCTCTGTTGTGCGGCAGGTTTATTGAGCTATGGCCAAGATTTCCGCTGCGTTTTCTCGCGCACATATACTCTATGACCGCCGCAGTTAAAGTCCAGAAAGGTTTTAGAAACTAAAAACTGCAAAATGCCCAGCATCTGCATTCAAGTCCCCTTAAGGGGATTAGGGGTGATTTGGTACTCGCCGCGTGCGTGTGCTTAGGAAATTACTTCATCGAACGCCTTTACAAACCCTGTCATTTCATTCATCGTTCCAATACTGACCCGGCACCACTCCTTTTCTTTATAGTCCCAGATCCTCATCTTATAACCTTTCTCTTCCATTTTTGTCAGAATAGTTTTACCATCTTTTGGCGCAGGGAAGAAAACAAAGTTTGTCACGGTTTTCCCGTACGTAATTTTCCTTTTGTCCAGATAACCTGTTAGTTCTGCACGTGCTTCTGCATTCTTTGTCCTCGTCATCTTCATAAACTCTTCATCACCATATGCAGCTTTGGCTGCAGCTATCGCAGTATGACTGACAGGGATGTCGTGGCTGAATGCATTAATTTGTTTTACGATATCCGGTCTGGCGATTATGTATCCAACACGTATCCCTGCAAGACCATAAATCTTAGAGAACGTACGCGACACTATGACGTTCAACCCTTTCTTCACCAGCTCAACCATTGATATTTGTTTTGATGGCTCCAGAAATTCAATGTAAGCTTCATCGCAGTAGACAGGCACCCGGGGCGACACCTCTTCACAAAATGCTTTTACTTTTTGAGGATCAACGAGCGTTCCACTCGGATTATTCGGATTGCAGATGAAAATTAGACGTGTGTCGCTCTTAATCGCAGAAGCGATCGCATCATAATCATGTTCGAGGTTATCGTTGAGGTTTACTTTATCCCAGGTGGCCTTAAACAATTCCGCATAATTCATCAGCAAAGAGAACGTCGGAAATGCAGAGATCACTCTACCTCCCTCAAGATTGAATGCAGTTGCCGCCTCGCAGAGAACATCACCAGAACCAGCTCCAACATGAACATGATCTGGTGTTACTCCTTCTTTGTTTGCTATGAGAAGCTTGAGTTCATCCATCTCCGTTATCGGATAGCGATTTATCTCCGTTAGAATCTTGATGATTGCATCTTTCGCTTTTTGAGAAGGGCCGTAAGGATTTTCGTTGGAGTCGAGTCTGACTTTTGTATTTCCAGGCTTATAGGTTTTCAGGAATTCCTCTTCTGCGGTGCTTACCGGAGCCGCTATCAACTTTGAGGCGAAGCCGGATGCAAGTGAAATGCCAGCAGTTAAAGAGATTGTTGATTTGAGCCAGTCGCGGCGCGTTAGTTCCATCATACTTTAATTAAGTAGAGGGAAGTTACAGAATTTTCGCGCACCCCCCGGCCCCCTTCAGGGGAGAAAGTAGTGAGTGCAAAAAACTTCCAAAGTGCGAGATGTTTTCTAAGGGCAGGCAACAAAACAACACTCAACTTCGGATAATTGATCTATTCCATCTTTGTTGTGAAATAAAGTCCCCTGAAGGGGGATTTAGGGCGTTGAAGTTGCAGCTAGCCACTTCAATGATTCGCGATATTCAACGCAACGCACTATAAACCTTACTACTCACAAAACCAGCGTCGTGCTTAATTCCAAAAACGAAATTGGATTTGTGATTGCGCTGCCAAGAACAGTCGACGAAATACAGGCCTTCAACGGGGCTTACACCCTGGCGGTGAATAGGCTGGCCGCCTGGATCTAATACAGGTAGTTTTATGTAGTCATATTTGCCGCAGAAGCCAGTAGCCCAAAGGATAGACGTGATGTCATGTTCTTGAAGGTTTATTGATGATGGCGATACTACGACATCACTCATATAGGGCACGTCAGCTTCGTCAGTCGTTACGTCATCCGCCCTGACCTGGCTCCTTTTTATAAACTCATCGATGGTTTTTTTGACTTTCTCCGAATACTCATCCGCAAAAGTGATGTGATCCATGATGTTGTTATCGAAGAAAATTTCCCCTTCGGAAGCGTTCTCCGTCCTTCCTAACAGAACAGCCCCTCTTTGTACTAACGACTGCAGACTTAACGTATGGCCCAACCCTCCCGCTCCCGTCAGCAACGGCTCGGGTGTGGTACATCCGCCAGCTTTGAAAGAGGTAGAATCAGCTTCGATGAACTTGGTCTCAATGAGCCAATCCATAATGTCTTTGCCCCTGTATCGACGTGGGATGCGAGGGACTCTGCTCGTCGAAAGGTAAACTTTCCTTCCCGCGTCGAGAAGTTCTTCCGCAAGTTGACAACCCGACTGAGCACTTCCTGTGATCAGGACAGCACCATCCGGGAGTTCAGAAGGATTACGGTACTGGGATGAATGAAGTTGGGTGATCGATGGCGAAATCTGCTTTGAGAATGCCGGTATGTACGGAACATTCATCGACCCTGAAGCAATTATGACTTGCCAGCAATTGTAGGTTCTTACTGCTTCGTTGTCCTGGGAGACCGTTACGGTAAAATACGGGTTAGGTTGAAGCTTGTCGATAGAAAGTACAGAACTGTTTTCAGTTACTGGTAACTGAAATGAAGAAACGTAGTCTTCAAGCGACCTCACAAATTCTGTGGCGCTGCTAAAAGCATCGGGCTTTTTTCCTTTGTAAATAAAACCAGGCAATACGTTGAGCCGGTTTGAGGTGTTCATTGTAAAGGAGTCCCACCGTTGGGATCGCCAGGACTCTCCAATTTTTCCCCGCTCAAATACTACATGTTCCAAACCAAGATGTTTGAGGTAATAGCTTGCGCTTAAGCCAGCGTGGCCTGCTCCTATTATTATTACCTCCAGTATTGAACCATTCATGGTTAAAAAATTTGAAGTCTCTGTACCCGGAATACACGAACAGTTTACCTACATCCACTCTTAGTGGCTGTACTTGATAGTGACCTTTCGAATACATATTCATATAAAAAAATGTTCGGATATAAATTTACGGAGCGCAAAAGGTCAATGCAATAATAACGACAATTATTTTCATTGAGTACAAACTAAATGTAAGCTGATTGATAGACCGATAAGTGAACGATATCGCGGTTATATTGAATCAAATCATCTCTGAACTCTCAATGTTTTGGTTTGATCCTGACGATACAGCCGTTGTCAATACTGAGATAAAGAAATCCATCGGGCCCTTGTTTTACACAACGTATGCGCCAGTTCTTTTCCGTCAAAAGACGATCTTCCCTTACTACTTTGTTACCTTCAATCACCAATCTGTTAAGATGTTTTAATGCCATCGCCCCGATAAAAAGGTTTCCTTTCCATTGTGGAATTGCCTCTGCCGTATAAAACTCCATACCACTGGGCGCTATCGAGGGAACATAGTAGTAAAATGGTTGCTCCATGCCTTCTTTAACCTTGATACCGTCACCAATTGGGGTATCGTCGTAATCAATGCCATGACAGATCACAGGCCATCCATAATTGAGCGCAGGTCTTATGATGTTTATTTCATCGCCTCCCTTGGGACCATGCTCATGCTCCCATAGCTCGCCTGTTAGCGGGTTGATTGTTAACCCCTGTGGATTCCGATGTCCATAGCTCCAGATTTCCGGAAGCGCGCCTTTGGTGTTAACGAATGGATTGTCGGATGGAATGCTTCCGTCTTCCAACAACCGCAGGACCTTTCCAAGATGATTGCTTAACGTTTGAGCGCTGTCACGAAGAAAGTAGCGTTCGCCCATCGTGATAAAAAGATATCCATCTTTGAGCAAAAGCCGGCAACCAAAATGATTCGGTTCTTTATAATAGGGTAAGGCTGAAAAAATACGTTCGCTGTCAACTATACGTGTTCCATCCAGCCTGGCGCGATCAACGGTCATGGTACTGGTGCTATCCGTACGTATTGATGAGTAACTGTAGTATATCGTCTGGTTATTTTTAAAATCGGGATGAACAATAACCTCTAGCATTCCGCCATCCCCGCTCGCGAGAATTGGTGGTAAACCATCGATGTTTGTTTGTGTTCCGGCGTCAACGTTCACAAGTATCATCCTTGCATTCGGACGATCAGTTACGAGCAACTTCCCATCAGGAAGAAATGCCATTCCAAACGGGACTGAAATGCTATCGGAAACAACTTCAACCTCTAAGTCCAGTCCCTCACTTTCGAGAAGGAAAGTTTCGCGTTGTTTAGAGCAGGAAAAAAAACAACAGAATAAAAAAACAGAACAGATAAACAGGAAATAGAAAACCTTCAATGTTGCGTTCATGCGATTTTTTCACGCAAAACTCGGCAACAATGCAAAAAAAGTCTTTTTGATTAATTAATCCGTTTGTCAGATTAATTGGGAGAGAAGTTATTGAGGTTGTCTGGGAGTTTGGCAGACGTTGTAGTGCTCTTTCAGCCATAGTTTCGCGCCGCCGCGAATTCCATCCATGTTTGTAGCTATCGTAATATTTGATTCGAGTGGGAAATCGATTTTTTTAGCATTTCCTCCGCTGATGTAGAGATGGTCATAGTTAAACACGGTCTTTAGTATCCCGATAATTTTTTGCAATCGCCTGTTCCATTTTTCAGGTCCTGCATCGAGAAATCCACGGTTGCCGATATATTCGTCATACTCGCGATCCTTGGACACGGGATGATGTGCCAATTCCAAATGTGGCAACAGTATGCCATCCATGAGCAATGACGTGCCAAAGCCTGTTCCGAGAGTTATCACCATTTCCAGTCCTTTACCTTTCGCGATACCCAATCCCTGAAGGTCCGCATCGTTCACTACGCGTACGGGGTGTATCAAAAGGTCAGTGAGATGTTGAGCCAGGTCTTCTTCGTGCCAATGTTCGCTTCCGAGGTTCGGAGCAGTGTAAATGATACCGTTCTTGACATAGCCTGGAAATCCCACAGAAGCTCGAGTATATCCTGGAAATCCTTCTGTTAGCTTCGCGATAGTTTCGATCACACGTTCGGGAGTGGCTGGATTTGGAGTATCCAACCGCTTATATTCGAGCAACATATTTCCCTCAACGTCGAGAAGAATTGCCTTGATCCGTGAACCGCCAATATCTATAGATAGTATTTTTTCATGAGTATCGGTGATCTTAATCATCAGGAAAGGATTAGGCGGCAAATATTAAACTTTGCCTGACAAGGCAGGCGGGGCAAATATACCAAGATAAACGAAGGATGGTAGCGATTGCCATTTTTCTTGCCGCCTTTGACAATATTTCTCAGTGAGTATCAACAACGTATGATCTTCAACAATTTTTTATATGAGGTATAATTGAGCGGTTGTGGTAATCATTCAACCTTCTTGAATCCAAGATGGCAGCCTTCATAACAGTAACGAAATCCAAGTTTAAGATTGCCGCCTTCGAAACTGAAATTATAACTATGAGTGAAGGCCAAACTGTCGGGGGAAGGACCCGGATCATTCTTAAACAATCCAACGACATCGCCCTTCACAGAGTAGAACTTATAATCTGTCAATCCGGAAACCGAACATGAAAGCTCGCCGTTAGTTTTGAACTCTATTATTTGCGGAGGGTTGACACTCACTGGTTCAATAACGTATCCGGCTCCAGGAGAGTAACCTCTTTCATACAATAGCCAGTCACCTGCAAGCTCTTTGCTACCCTCTTTTTCCAGGCCTGCACAACAGTCCTTTTCATTGCAAGACAATGCAAGCAAGGCAATCAAAACAATCGGCATGTGAACAACCAACTTTTTCATAAACCTTTGTTATGATCTTTAGACACAAATACCATTCCATTGGTTGTGACGTCCATTTTAAAAACAAAAGGCCGTCATGTGACAGCCTTTTGAA
>DATHIE010000642.1:0-9789 GCA_035316905.1 Chryseolinea sp.
TGCGCGCGCAGGAAGAAGAGATGAGACAAAATATGGAAGAACTCGAAGCTACGCAGGAGGAGATGAAACGGCGGGAGGCGGAGCTGAGAATTGCATTGAAGAAATAATAGGTACCTCGGTAAGTTCAGCATGCGCACGTAATCTATTGCACAGAATGGTTATGGGACAATCTGATTATCCTGGCAATTGCACTAGTCGGGTACCTGGGTGCCTAGGTACCTAGGAAAGCCAGGCAGCTAGATAGCTAGCCAGGATTTCAATCCTCTTTTAACGAATTTACCGGGTTAACTAAAGAAATGCTTACTGTTCTTGTAACGATGGTCAGCAAGGACACCAAAAAAACAATCATCGCCGGGCCGATAAAAAGCCATGGATTTAAATCTATCTTGAAAGCATATCTCTCCAGCCAGGCTCGGATGAGGAAGAAGGTGATGGATGTCGATATTGTCATGGCGAGCAATACCAATGCGACAAAGTCCTTTGAAATCAAAGTGACAATTTGAGCGCCATTTGCTCCCAATACTTTTCTTATCCCAATTTCTTTCGTTCGATTCGCCAAGTTAAACGACACTAATCCGAACAGGCCAAGGCATGAAATTAAAATCGCAAAAACGGTGAGCGTTCCAAAAACCTGCTGAAATTGTTCTTCTGATCGGTATTGCTTATCGAATTCCTGGTCCAGGAAGAAGTACTCGAATGGGCTATCGGGAAACACGGTGGCATAGATATCCCTAATAACATTAAGGTTCTCCTGCAGGTTACCTTTGGCCACGCGTATGCTAGCTAGTTTGTTTCTGCCTTCCGAATGCAAGAAAATCATCGGCAGGTACGGAGACTTCGGACTTGACTGATGAAAGTTTCCGATGACACCGACAATGGTGCGCTGGGATCCCCACAGGTTAATTCTTTGACCAATGGCAGCCTGAGCATTTGAAATATCCCATAGTCTAAGCGCTTCTTCGTTGACCAGAATGTTTTCCTCACTTGTATTGCTGGCCAGAAAATTTTTCCCTGCAATCAGGTTCATTTTCATCGTTGGCAAGTAGTCTGCATCGATCCAGCTCATATAGAAATTATAGGACTGTTCTTTCGTTGCGCCAACAACGGTGACTCCGACATTGGTGGATCCCATTTCGCTCGTGGGTTGGCCAGGCACACAGCTGGAGAGAGCAACCGACTGAAATTGACTGTGCATAAGCAATTTGTCTTTCAGCAGCTGATAATTTTCACTGGCCATATTCGCGGCGGAGCGAACGACGATGGTCTGCTCGCTATCCAGTCCAAGCTCCTTCTCTCGCATGTAGGTCAATTGGCGGTCGGCAGTAAATGTTTGGATCAATAGGAAAATAGTAATTGAAAACTGAAAAGTCACCAAGACCTTTCTTAGCAGAACGCCGCCCTTTGAACGCGTCAATTTTCCTTTCAATGTCGTGATTGGTTGGAATCCAGATAGGATGAAAGCGGGAAAAACGCTTGAAAGAATCGTTGAAACCAGAATGACCGAAATGATCGTTGAGTAAAACACCAGATCTCCCCATGAATGGAAATCAGGAGGCAGTCCCGCCAGATGTCTGAATCCTGGCAGGAGCACGATGACCAAGGTTAGTGCGATGAAACCCGAAATAATGTTAATCAGAAACGATTCTGTAAAAAACCGCGCCCGAAGTTGATTCAACGTAGACCCAATAACCTTTCTGATGCCAACTTCTTTCGCCCTGTCCAGAGAACTGGCAGTCGATAGGTTTATGTAATTCACTACAGCGATCACGATAACCAGTATGGCTACTCCTAACAGAAAAAACACAGCGTCCGCATCACCATTTTGTTCAAGTTCGAAAGATTTGTGAGAATACAGGTGAATGTCTTTGACCGGTTGTGCAATCACCTGCTCGTTCAATATTTTTCCCTCTGCGTGTAGACGGTCGTTGAATGACCGGACATTGTTTAAGAAGTTTGAGTAATGCTTCACGTCTGACAACAACAAGTAAGTATAGGCGTTATTGTTATCCCAGGCATATCCATTCTCTCCAAATGCGGATCTCAACGATGTGTAGGAAAGCAACATATTAAACTTCAAATGAGTATTAGGAGGAGGGTCTGCAACGAGACCTGCTATTCTGAATACTCTATCGAACCGCGATATCCAAATGGATTCTCCGACCACGTCAGTTTTACCAAAATATTTTAACGCCAAAGATTTTGTCAATAGCGCCTCGTAAGGTTTCGTTAATACTTCGTGCCGGTTTCCCGATAGAAGGGAGCAATTGAATAAATGCAAAAAGGAAGTGTCGACGGCAAATATGCCGTGTTCGCTCAAGAATTTGTCGCCAACCTTGATGGTTGTATTTGTAACTGGATAGGCCCTTGCAAAACTTTCTATTTCTGAAAACTCTGATAGCATCCGTGGCCCCATTGGATGATAGGTTTCTGCATCCTGGTCTACTACTGTTTCTCCGTTTAGGTAGTCCATCGTTATCCGTACAAGACGATCTGCTAACGGGTTCTCATTTTCAAAACTCAATTCGAATCTGACGTACAGTGAGATAAGCATCACGATCCCGAAGCCACAGGACAAACCAACAATGTTGATAGCAGAGTAGAACTTTTTCCGAGCCAGCATCCGGAAGGAAATCCTAAGGTTGTTTCTGAGCATCACGGTTTCGTTAAGGTACAGATTTTAAAAACGACGTCGGTATATGAAGCCTATATCAAGAAGGACAACTATCTCGCCGTCTACCCCCACTTGTCTGTTCTTTTTTTATTAACCTTCCGGTTTACCGTTCAATGGCCTCTCCTGTTATCGTTGGGTCTCAGTAAAGAAATGGAACATTAAAGGTGTTTCACTTTGTAAGAAGTGTGTATCGTAAATTGCATCAAGGTGTGGCCAGGTAGCTAGGTAGCTAGGTGGCTGGCTAGCTAGGCGGCTAGGTAGCCAGGTACCCAGGTCACCAATAAGAAGGACACTCTATTCCCTTATGCCAGCGTTGGATCTTGACACGGTAATTGATCATGATCTCATGGCTTCCATTTGAGTACAGGCGTAAATCTGACGTCGTGAAGTCGTACGCATAGCCCACATGAAAATTCTCATTGATTTGTAATTCAAACATGCCGACGATAGAATCATCCAGTCGGTAGGAAAAACCTAATCCAACCACATCGTAAAGAACTGTGACAAGATTGGCATCAAAGCTCAATGGCGCTGTTTCCTGGAGTCGTATTAAGGTTGAGGGAATAACCTTAAAATTCTTTGAAACCTGGTGGACATAGCCAGCAGTAAGGTAATAGTATCGGGATTGTTTGGCGATACTCTCCAGGTCGGTAACATCGACAACCTTGTTATTAAGTATATACGGAATCGAGAATCCGGCGTAGAATTTTCCTGAGCGATAATATATTCCACCTCCGAAATTCCAGGAGAAGTTGGTTTCAACCAATGAATGATAAGGATCATTCAGGTCATGTGGATTCAATTTCGTAAAGTCAGATTTCAAATTATTGAATCCACCCTGTATACCAAATGAAAGCGTTGATTTGTTGTTATTGAATTTCGAAAGAGGAATTTTGTAAGAGTAAATAAAATAAGCGCTGTTTTCACTATGAATTCCTATTTGATCGTTTGCTGCTAAAAAACCGAGACCGACCCTGGCCTTTTTAAAACCGGAGTGTGCGCTGGCTGTGAATGTTTTAGGAGCCCCTGGAAAATTGACCCATTGATTTCGGTATATCGCCGTTCCGCTCAATTGCACTTGTGTACCAGCATAAGCGGGATTGATGAGCAGCGGATCGAACATGTAAAGAGAATGGATCGGTCGCTGTTGCGCGTAGCCAGCCGCCGATGCCATAATGCCTATCAATATGATTATTAGCTTTTTCATCGTACCAATTCAAGGTATCCGGTTATTGGCTTAGTGCCATCGCGTTTATCGATAATGTAAAAGTATGTTCCATCGGGCAGATCGTTACCCATCGTATACAAACCACGCTCGCCGAGGCCTTGGAAAACTATGTCAAGGTTGTTGTATCCATCGGCTTCATACACCTTCACTCCCGAACGGTTAAAGACTTTGACATTGTTGCCCGGGAAGTTCTCAAGACAATCAATGATCCAGACATCATTGGAGTTATCTCCATTGGCTGATACAAGGTTGTAGGAGAGAATTTCCGTTCCCACTTCCACGACGCTTTCACTTTCACAACCTTCCGAACTTACAAATTCTGCCCGGTAAAAACCAGCTGGCAATTCGTAAACAGCTGGGCCCAAACCAATTTGTGCATTGGAATTGTCATTATACCACGCAATGTCGGTTAATGTCATCTCGGGAGTAATCACTTCAAGCAACACACTTCCTGTAGGTGTCAAGCAGTATGAAGGCGTTGACGCAAGCTCAACTTCGGGGAAGACCCTTTCATCGGGCACTTCGACAACAGCCGGTAACGAGATACATCCGGTCACCACATCCGTCGCTGTAACAGCATAGGGTCCTATATCGCGATCAATGTAGTTTACCCCCGTGAAGTCAGATGAGCCCTGTGCAGTATTACCGTCATACCAGTTGAAAATATAGTTCAGCGTTATACCTCCGACATTCGCAGCTACCCATCCATTCGGTACAACACAATGGGTTCTTGCTTGAATGAGAATAGCCGTTGGTGTTGGAGGAAGAACGGTTCCGTCCATAATGTCGCCCGTCTGGTTGTTGGGACATCCCGTGATGTCGTTGGTTACTAGGACAGTATAGGGTCCGACCGCTTGCCCGATGAGTTTATTATTGTTAGAGACAACCGTGCCTATTGCTGTTGCTCCCGTAAACCACTCGAAGGTGTAGCCTCCCACTTTGCCGCCATCAGCCGTTGCGGAAAGTTGTCCGTTCGGTCGTAAGGGGTCGCAATTGATTAGCGGATTATCCTGCACAATCTCGATCGCCGGGTACTGGCGTCCATCACCTATCTCAATCGCATCGATAGTAACACAGCCAGTGTTAATGTCTGTTAACCGTACTGTATATGCTCCTTCGGGTAGTCCGGCCCTGAGGAAATTTGATGTGTATCCAGGGAAGTTCGGATCGTTCAACATGAATCCATATTCTGGATTGTTGATATCTGACGGCGGATCGGCTGCGTATAGTTCAGCCGTGTAGCTATAGGTAAATGGATAATTATTCAGCGGCTGACCTGGATCTACCGGGAAAGGCACGCCATTCGCCTGCAATGCTCCATCCTCTATGTCGCATCGTGTGCGCGGACTCGTCGACAGTGATAACTGCGGCAGGAATTGAGGCGCATTATCAGGTACGATGTAAAGTTGTGAAGCAATACAGTTTGTAACTGAATTGAACACCTCAACGGAATAATCCCCTGACCTCAAATTGGTAATCGTGCTCGTGGTAGCGAAACTAGTCCCGGTCAGGTCAAGCGAAGGATACCAGGTGAACGTGTAGCTAGGATTAGTGTCATTCTGACCATCCGCTGTTGCCAACAGGACGGCTGTACCATTCATATCATCACAACTGATCTGAGGAACAGTTTGCTGAATCAGTACATCGGGATATACAATGTCCGCATTGTCTATTATGACTTCAACCGGAGAAGATATACAATCGGTTAACAGGTCTTTTACCAGAACGAAATAACGATCTGGCTCTTGATTAGGCAACATTGTTGATACTTCGCCCGCAAGCAAATTTGCCGGGTAGTTAGTTTTGTACCACTCATAGTCAAAGTCAGCATCCAATTGTAGCGGATCAGTTATTGAGGTTGATCCACCGATCGTTATTTCCACGACCTGCGCGCTTCCTGTAGGGAAGCAATTCACAGGGTTGATGACATCCACCTGTACAATATTCGGCAAACTCATTGTCTGATCAAGGTCCACGGTAAGGCCCTGGTTAAAAGTACAACCGGTGAGCGTGTTGGTAACTAATAACAAGTAATTGCCTTCGAAAGCATTGTCAAGCTGACTGGTAGGACTTACATCTGTCTGTGTCGTTATTCCGGGCAAAGCGCTTCCATTCAATGTCCAGGCGAACGTATAATTATCCGTGGTGGCATCACGTTCGGAGGCAGTGGCCAATACGATACCGTTAGGGTCGGCCGGCATACAACTTGAATTGGGCTCGAAAGTGAATGCCATTTGCGGATCGACACTCAAATGGTCTACATCAACGCGGAAAGGTGGTGTTGCGCAACCAGAGCTTGCGGCGCCTGTGTTTTTGATTCCGACCACGTAGTAAGTATCCGCACCGATGGATGCGTAGTTTGCAACATTAAGCAAACTGCCGGTAATGGTGGCATTGACGCCATCGACGAGAGGTGTGGAAATTGGGTTTGATCGATACCAACGGAAATTGTAATCCGCGACCGTAGCGGGGCTTACAGCCATCACTTGAATGCTACCGTCAGGGAAACAGATCGTCTGGTCCAGTTTATTAACTGTAAGAATTTCCAATGGCTGTGGCGTACGTGCCACCGTCACGGTGCCATCCACAAAACACTGTGTTGTGCGATTGAGGGCACGTACTATAAATTGTCCATCACTAATGCCAGCTACAGCATATGGACTTAGCACGTCTATACCGTCAGCCACTGTGTTACCTGCTGGCACAGTTGTCCATGTGAAATCATAATTGGAAGCAACGCCTGGACCGGACGCAGTTGCGGATGTAATGGTTATCGCTCCATCAAAGTTATTGTCGCAAGAAGTATTGCCTATTGTAGCAAAGCTTATTGCTGGATTGACATGAATGTCTTTAACATCTGCGCGCGCAGGTGGCGATTTGCAACCTGACCCTACCGGTGCGCTAGCATCGACAGTAGCCACGACATAGAATGTTCCTTGATCCAGACCGGTGATCGCATCAAGCGAGATACCAGATTGTATCGGTGCACCGTTAGGCGTTCCACTAAACCACTCGAAATTGAAGAAGTTATGATTGGCTTCCGGTACGCCATCAACGATTACCTGCTGCACGAACATCTCCCCGTTCGGGAAACAGTATTCGTTGTCTAAGTGATCGACTGTCGTAATAACAACCGGAATATCCAGTTTAATAATGCCTGCCGTACTGGTTGTCTGGCAACCTGTAAGCTCATTCCTTGCATTCAAGGTATAAAAGCCATCAATGAGTCCCGCGAACGGATTGGCAACGCCGGTATTCCCGGAGCCGTCAATCGGTCCTGTTGCGCCTGGAGGCAATGTCCAGTCATAAGCATAGCTTGCGCCTGGCACAGCACCAGGTCCTGAAGCGGTGGCTACGTTTACCAATATTGACCCTTCGTAATTTACATCGCAGGCTGTATTAGCCGTTGGCGTCATGTTGATGGTCGGATCAATGGTATCATCACCAATATCAACTTTAAATGGCGCACTGAAGCATCCTACTCCACCAGTAGCACCAGCGTTGATCTTTGTCGCAACCACCCAATAAGAACCGATCGTCACCGGAGAATTTGGCAGCGGCGTTCCGACATTCGAAAGGATCTCTCCTCCTTTCGTGGCCGATCCGTCACCCATAGCAGTCAGCGTGTTGGCCGTCAGATTTATATCTGTATACCAGTCGAACCGATAATCGCTTATATTATCAGCTGGTCCATTTACGATAGATATACCGTTAACCTCAACCTGCGCGGAGGTTTCTAAGAGGGGATCACAAAATTCTGCATCGGCAAGAATAACGTTTCCGTTAACCAGTTCAGCAATGGAAGGTTGGTTAGGAATGGAAACAAAACGTTGCGTCACGCAGTTGTTAGAAGACGTTACAGTAAAGGTGTATTGCGGCACCTGGTTGGCAGGCCGTAACCCGTTGATCGTTTGATTACCGATCCCTAATCCTGAAATTGGATATGCTCCTATCAGGGGGTTAGGTGAAATACCAAGAGCGTAAGTATTGCCGGCCGTTCCATCGTTTGGATCCTGATTAATGCTTATTTCAGCTCCCCCATCTGCAGAGTTCACGTTACATGCGGTATTGGCTGTCAATGCTCCTACAAGCTCCACTAAAGGCGGCAGCGCCAGCGACTCTATCTCCACGACTTTGTAAACCGGGCAGAGACTACCGTATTCCTGACGCACTTCAATGGTATACATCCCAGGTGCAAGCAAGGAATATATCATCGGGTTCGCTGCTGATGACCCGGGAGTAGTTCCCGGAGGATTTATCAAAAGCCCCGGATCGGGATTCTCGCCTGAATAAATACTATATGAAAAATCCTGAAACGTCAACCCAGCAGGAAACGCGGGTATCGATGAGACTACGACTTCGATCTCGCCATTGCCAATATCGTAAGGACAAATGGTAGAAGGCGTCAATGTTTCGGTTATTTCGTGAGCGTCCTGGAATGGAAGGAAAATGGTTTCATAATTTCCGCACCCATTGCCATTATCATGCACTACAAGAGTATACAACCTTGATTCAAGACTAGAAATGTATGAAGCAGCCGGAACTGCCGCGCCATTCACTGTATTAAAAGGAACATCATCTGGAGGATCAAATTCCGGAGGATTGTTGAAGAAATTTATATTGCTGTTTATTGGTCCTCCATAGTGCCAGAACAGATCCACTGTTCCACCTGATCCACCGGTGACATTTCCAGTCATTTCACCATCAAAGGCTCCACAAGTAGAAGGCAGACCGGGACCTAGCGTTACATTAATTGTTGTTTGTTGTATAGCATCAATGACTTCCCTAGTTACGGGTTGTGACAAACAGGTAGTAATGTTGTCCATTGCTACAACGGTATAGTATCCTGGGATCAGGTTGGGATATTGTCCGTCGTCGATTAACGTCGCGTCGGCGCCCGCAACAACAGTAGTATTCAATGTTGTCTGAGTTTGTCCAACTTCGTTCAACCAATAGAATGTATAACCAGTTTCGATTCCTCCAACATTGGCGGCCATCTCTCCATTGGGCGTATCGCACCGGGTAACGGGATTGGTATTGGCCGCGACAACAATTGGATATACAATTACCTCAGGTAGAAAAACTGTTTCTGTATTCACGCAACCAGTGAGGCCGCGGGTAACTTCTACCGTATAATAGCGATCGCCAGGCAGTCTGTTCACTTGCCCGTTGGTAGCCGTTGTAGTTGTCACATTCGTTCCAGGAATAACAAGCGCAGGACCGGAACCGTTGTTACGCCATACAAAGGTATAACCAGTATTCACACTGGCCCCTCCTCCTATCGATGTTTCATCTATCGTTGCTGTCAACATCCCATTCGGATTATTGACATCACAAGAAGTTTGATCTATCGATGCAATATCGACAGGTGGTATAAAAAGATTGTCGTGAACCTCGATGGCCACAGGAACTGAGGTACAGCCAACATCAACCTTTGTTACTTCCAGGGTGTAAGTACCTGCTGGTTGCTGTGTTAAGGAAGTTGATGTTGCGCCCGTTGACCAATTGAAGGAGTAACCGGTGTAAGGGGATCCTACAGGAGCTGCTTTATACGTAAGGGTAGCCAGTGTTGCTGAGCCGTTCGGCGTTCCCGCACAAATGGTGTTATCAATTGCTGTTAATGTTAGCGCCGGATAATCACTGTCATCCGGAATCAATACAGTGATGGTATTCTGACAACCCGTGTTTTGATTGGTGACCAACGCGGTGTATAGCTCATTCACACCACCCTGACGATTATCCAGAAGTGCATTCGTTTCTCCGGCGAGGGGCGCAGTAAGATCATTTCCCTGATGCCATAATAGTACATAAGGTGATGCTGGTGGATTAGCATCGATAGTGCTGACAATGCCCTGGCCATTTTCAAGTCCAGGTATACAGTTGGTAGAAG
>DATHIE010000643.1:0-2034 GCA_035316905.1 Chryseolinea sp.
AACTTGGAATAACAATTGGAATATTCCGTTAAGAGGCAGGATTCCCGGGGACCGTCTTTAAAAATGAATACAATGACCAGACCAATCTTACTAGGAGTTATGATAATGCTAGTTGCGTTATCATGCAGCGACCGGCCCGCAAAGGAGGAGGCCACAACTGATGAAATTACATTGGTCGCCCTCACACCTTCCCATAATAGGGCGATCGCTGCGTTCGCTGAGGGATGTTTTTGGTGTAGTGAACATATCTTTGAGGCCGTGGTCGGAGTAGATTCTGCTATTTCAGGTTACGCGGGTGGCACTGTCCCGTTTCCAACTTACGAATTGGTAAACACCGAAACGACGGGTCACGCCGAAAGCGTCCTGGTATACTTCGACCCCAATGTAATTACTTATGCGGAGCTGACACAAGTATTCTTCACTTCGCACGATCCTACTACGCTCGACAGGCAGGGACCAGACGTCGGCTCTTCCTACCGATCGATCCTTTTCTATTTTACACCAAAGGAAAAGGAAACCGCTGAGACGTCGTTGAAAGCATTTTCATCATCAAAGATGTTTAGCGATTCTATTGTCACTGAGATCAAAGAGTTAAAAGAATTCTACCGCGCAGAAGAATATCATCAGGACTACATCGCGCTTAATCCCGATAAACCGTATGTACGAAATGTCTCAATTCCGCGTTTTGAGCTGTTTAAGAAGACGTATAAAGGAAAATTGAAATAACTTCCGACGGTCAAACTTCAAGCACGATTTTTCCTATGTGATTGCTACTTTCCATCAGCCGATGCGCATCGGCTGCCTGTTGAAGCGGGAACGTTCTAAATACGATCGGCTTAATTTTTGAACTTCGTAGCAACGGCCAAACGTGCTCTTCAACATTCTCCGCAACATAAGTTTTAAATGCGGTATCACGCGACCTCAATGTTGATCCAGTAATGGTCAAACGTTTCCTCATGATCGTTGATATTCTCACATCAGTATGATCACCAGCCAAAGAACTGATCAATACTAGCCTGCCCTCCTCTGCGAGTATGTCAAGATTGTCATTTGTATATGAACCCCCGACCATATCAAGAATTACATTAACGCCTTGATTTTGGGTGATCTGTTTGATCACGTCGGGAAATTTTTCCTTTTTGTAGTTGATGCTTCTATCAGCTCCAAGCTTTTCACAATACCTACATTTTTCGTCAGTACCTGCTGTCACGTAAACTTTGGCGCCATATACTTTTGCCAGCTGAATAGCAGCAACACCGATGCCACTCGACCCCCCGTGTACTAATAGAGATTCATCCTTTTTTAGCCTTCCCCTGTCGAACACATTGCTCCAGACAGTAAAAAACGTTTCAGGAAGGGACGCTGCTTCAACGAACGAAAGATTCGAGGGAATGGGAAGGCATTGACCTGCGGGAACAGCACAGTATTCTGCGTATCCTCCCCCCGAGACCAACGCACAAACATTATCTCCCACCTTCCATCTTGACGACTCGTCGCCTAGAGAGACTACAGTCCCCGCGATTTCAAGACCAGGGATGTCCTGTGATGTCCACGAAGGAGGCGGATAGTGACCTTTGCGTTGTGCAACGTCCGGCCTATTTACGCCGGCGGCTTTCACTTCAACCAACACCTCGTGCGATAAAGGCATTGGCTCCGGCCGATTAGCAAGGTGTAATACATCTGAATCACCGGGATTTGTTATTACTACGGCCCTCATATTCCTTGATTAGCTTGTAGCCCTAAAGGTAAGAGGAATTGTGCGCTGTGGGAAGCGGTAAAGTTTATTTGAGTTTATCGGCGTCAGCTTCGATTGAATTTCCGTCTCTAATTTGCTGAAGCAATTCGATCACTTCATCATCATTTACTTCAGGAAACTCAGCATAAAGTTTTTCTGTGTCTGGGTTATTTGGCTCTATTGTCAAATAGATTATTTCATCGATCTCTGGAGCAATGGCACGGGTGGCTTCAGGCGTAACGTTAGGCACCGCTGCAATGATTTTTTCAGGGACTTGTTTGCGGATAGTCTTTAGTGTC
>DATHIE010000644.1:0-4387 GCA_035316905.1 Chryseolinea sp.
AAAATGAAAAGCTTGTTCTTGATAATTGGAGCTCCAATACGGAAACCATAGTTCTTTACGCTGAATGTTCCCAGCGGACTACTGAGACTTCCAACCTTCTCGTTTGCCAGGTTTTCGCTTCTTGTAAAATAGTAAACAGAACCAGTGACGTCATTAGTACCACTTCTGGAAACAACGTTGATGCCGGCGCCGGTAAAACTTCCTTCGCGAACATCATAAGGCGCGATGCTCGTCGTGATCTGATCCACTGCATCCAAACTTATTGGCTGTGCGTTGGTCTGACCACCTACAGAACCGGAAAGACCGAAAGCGTTGTTAAACAATCCGCCATCTACAGTGATATTATTATAACCGTTGCTTCTTCCTGCAAAGCTTGGTCCACCAGTCGCCGAACTAGCTTGGGGAGTAAGACGAACGTAGTCGTTGAAGCTTCTGCTTAGAGTCGGAAGTTGATTTATCTGCTTGTTTGAAATAGTTGTGATCGCGCCCGTGCGATCGGAGTTGATGATACTGTTACCAGATATAGTAACTTCCTGCAGCTGAGTACCTGTTTCCACCAACTGAAATTCAGCATTGGAGGTAACACCGAGCGTCAACATAATGTCGTCAAGTTCCTTGGTATCATAACCGATAAAAGAAACGGTGAGTTTGTAAGGTCCGCCTACCCGTGCGTTTGGGATGATAAATTTTCCATCTTCGAGCGTAGATGTTCCGTATTGCGTTCCTGATGGTTGGTGCACTGCAATCACGTTTGCTCCGGGCAATGCTTCCCCTTTTTGATCTGTAACAAATCCACTGATGCTGGATGTTGTTACACCTTGCGCAAGAACTCCGGAAAATGAGATCAGCACAAAGGTAAAAAACAGTAAAATTTTACTCATAGATTGAATTTAAGTTTAGGTTAATGTAGGTGCTGTTAGGGTTAGGTTTCTTGATGCCATAAAAGTACCGGAAGCGAAAGACTTAAACTTTAAAGCACCTTTAAATCTTTCCACAAATTGTTTACAAATCGTTAACAGGAATTCATGTGCCACTCATAAAAAAGAGTGGTAAATATTTGATTAAGAATACTTTATTTGACTTCACATCTCACAAAAGCCTGACCTATAATATGAAGAGAATTGTTTTTGTTGCCTTGTTAATTACATCGTTTGCGCTGGCGGTCAGCGCCCAACCTGATCCTTCCTATTACCTCCCTGATGGAGTTTCATATAACCCTGCGATACCAACACCCAAGTCAATAATTGGGCATGAGGTAGGTGAATGGCACGTTACCCATGATCGATTGATAAATTACATGTATGCATTGGACAAAGCATCAGACCGCGTCAGCCTCGAAGTTACTGGTTACACCTACGAAGGCAGGCCACTGTTGCTTCTTACAATAACGTCGCCCAAAAATCACGAAAACCTTGAGACAATTCGCGCACAACACGTGCAACTTTCAGATCCTTCCAAATCAAGTTCATTGGATACTAAGAATATGCCGGTGGTTTTTTATATCGGATTTAGCATTCACGGAAATGAGGCGAGCGGAGTGAATGCTGGACTTCTGGCGGCTTATCACTTTGCCGCCGCTCAGGGACCCGAAATGGAAGGGCACCTAAATAACACGGTAATTCTTTTTGACCCATGTTACAACCCGGACGGCATGCAACGATTCAGCAGCTGGGTGAACTCGCGCAAAAGTCTGGTAACTTCAACTGATCCCAACGACACAGAACACAATGAAGCCTGGCCCGGCGGACGATTTAATCATTACTGGTTCGATCTTAACCGGGACTGGTTGGTTGCCCAACATCCGGAATCAAGAGCTCGAGTTAAAAATTTTCAACGATGGAAACCAAATGTTCTCACTGATCACCACGAAATGGGAACGAACTCTTCTTTCTTCTTTCAACCTGGCGTGCCTTCGCGAATGCATCCGCTTACTCCCACAAAAAACCTTGAATTGACCAAACGAATTGGCGAATTCCACGCAAAATCTCTCGATGAGATAGGCTCGTTCTATTTTACGCAGGAAGGATATGATGACTTTTACTATGGCAAAGGTTCGACCTTTCCCGATGTTCAAGGTTCGATCGGAATACTTTTCGAGCAAGCCAGTTCACGCGGGCACGCACAGGAAAGTATCAATGGAATACTTCGCTTTCCCTTTACAATCCGCAATCAATTCACGACGGCACTTAGTTCCTTGAAAGCGATCAATGCAATGAGGGAGGACCTTCTTAATTACCAACGTCAGTTCTACAAGGATGCGCTGAATGAGTCGGCGAAAGATCAAATCAAAGCGTATGTATTCGGGTCGGCGAAAGACCCCGCGCGATCTTTTCATCTTGCTGAAATTATCGCCCGCCAGAGCATCGATATTTATAAGCTCTCAGGCGCACAAACAATTAACAACAAGAGTTATGAAGCCACTTCGAGCTATGTTGTGCCTTTAAATCAAGCACAATACAAGCTGATTAAAGGCATGTTTGAAAAACGAACCTCATTTACCGATAGTCTTTTTTACGACATTTCAAGCTGGACGCTTCCGTTGGCGCTCGGTCTTGACTATGAAGAAATGAAAAGTGTTCCTGCAATGGGAGAGAAAGTTGTAACGGCAACGCTACCCGCAGGGAAACGTGTTGGCAGTAAGAGTGAGTACGCTTATGCGTTTGAATCTTTTGGTTATTACGCGCCAAGGGCTATCTACCGCCTGTTGAGCCATGGCTTAATGTTAAAAGTGGCGAGCGATCCTTTTTTTCATCCTGATGGAAGGAAATTTGAACGTGGAGCTATCATGCTCCCAGTGGCTGGCCAGGAAAAAACGCTTGAACAAATAGAATTCATTCTCAATGACATTACGGCGAAAGACGGCATCGATGTCGTCGCTTTCAACTCCGGTCTCGACTACAAGGGGGTAAGCCTCGGAAGTAGTTCCTTCCTTCCCTTAAAAAAGCCCATTGTTGCAATGTTAGTCGGGGAGGGGATTTCCGCTACTGACGCCGGTGAAGTTTGGCATATGATGGATATCCGTTTTAATATTCCACTCACACTGATCCCAATAAATGTTTTCGAACGAACACAACTTAACAAGTACACAACGATAATCATGCCGCCGACTGTTGCCGGCTTTTCGATCTCCGAAGGAACTAAAGAAAAATTGCGGGCATGGGTTCAGGCTGGCGGCGTCCTCATCGGACTGGAGAACGCTTTGAACTGGTTAACAACTGCTGGGTTAGGAAAATTTGATATGAAAAAGGATGAAGAAAAGAAAGATGCACAAAAAACCCGTGCTTACGCTGACATCGAAGAGTTTACCGGAGCGCAGGAAACGAGTGGTGCTATTTTCGAAGCGACCGTTGATCTAAGCCATCCCCTTCTCTACGGATATAGCAGCGACAGGATCCCGATCTTCAAATCGAATAACCTTTTTATGGAAAAATCGAAAGGATCTTACAGCAATCCTATTGTCTTTACGGCAGCACCACTTCTAAGTGGATATATGTCAAAAGAGAATTATGCGAAAGCAAAATCAAGTTCCGTTGCCGGTGTGTCAGTACTCGGCCAGGGACGTGTTATCGGATTCACTGATAACTTGTGCTTCCGGGCATTTTGGCTCGGCTCGAACAAGATGCTAATGAATGCCATCTTCTACGGGCCGCTTATAAACGCAGCATCGGCCCGATAAAAAGCAAACTTTTAGTTCTACGCTTATGACCATATCTGTAAAAACGCTCAGACTTATTTTTTCATCACTATTCATATCAGTTACGGTTGCGAGTGCCCAGCAAGTGAAGGTGATGACTTATAACATCAGGCTGGATACGCCGGTCGACAGCATCAACCAGTGGCCTAAGCGCACGCAGAAGGTAGTTGACCTCATTCGCAAATATGACCCGGACATACTTGGAGTGCAGGAAGCGATACATCACCAGCTAATGGATCTCGTGAAGAATCTTCCTCAATACGATTACGTAGGTGTTGGCAGAGATGACGGCAAAACCAAAGGGGAATACTCGGCCATCCTTTATAAGAAAGAAAAGTTCAGCGTCCTGCAGCAAGGCACTTTCTGGCTGTCAGAAACACCCGACGTGCCCGGTAGCAAAAGTTGGGACGCCGCCATCACACGCGTTGCATCGTGGGCCAAATTGAGGGACAAAAAGACAGGAAAAGACTTCCTTTCCATCAATACACATTTTGATCACATCGGAAAAGAAGCGCGCCGTAACAGCGCGGCCCTGCTGAAAAAGAAAACAAACGAGTTGGGTAAAGATCTTCCTGTTATCATCACAGGAGATTTTAACTGTATGCGATCAGATCCACCGTATTCAACCATAATGAACCCGGAAGGTATCAAACTTATAGACCCATTACCCGGTGAACCTGTTGGAACGTTTTG
>DATHIE010000645.1:0-3896 GCA_035316905.1 Chryseolinea sp.
AGCAACGCGCGACTACGCCTGATAAGAACTACACTTTGCGCCCTCCGCGCGAATCTGATAAATTATGGGAACAGACAACTTCAGCTCGCCGTGCCTCTCACTAACTAGCCGCAGTGTCGCACTAAACCTCTGCGTTAAAAGCCTTTAAAGAGTCCAGGCAAACCTTTGGGTAACATGACAAAGTAGCATTAATGGTTAATGGTTGCTTCTGTTCACGCAGCGTCCCCGAAACGGGAGACACTGCTACGACGATGAGTGAAATTTAGCAAGTGCATCTTAAGTCCCCTTAAGGGGATTTAGGGGTGTCGCAATTCACCCCAGAAATTGTCGTTTTCTACCTGCATTAACTTGTATACAATCTTTTATGTTTGTCGTATAAACAAGTAACAAACAACCAAAAATTAAAATAATATGGCGACGAAAGAAAAAACCTCCATTACGGTAGAATCGACAGTTAAAGCCCCGGTAGATAAAGTGTGGAAATACTGGAATGAACCGGATCACATTAAAAAGTGGGCATTTGCATCGGACGACTGGCATGCTCCTCATTCTGAAAACGATATCAGGACAGATGGCAAATTCAAGACAACGATGGCCGCGAAGGATGGCAGCTTCAGTTTTGACTTTGAAGGTGTCTATACCAATGTTCAGCCGAATAAACTTATCGAATACGTGATGGCAGATGGTCGAAACGTGACAGTTTTGTTCGCTTCAAAAGGAAACGAAACGAAAGTTACAGAGACGTTTGACGCGGAAGATACACACAGCATTGAACAGCAACGTGCAGGATGGCAGGCGATCCTCGACAACTTTGCAAAACACACGGAGAATAATTAATGAGAGGAACTTTAAGGGTTTGCCCGTACGGTCACAAGTATTATAAAAGTAGTGATTGTCCGGCGTGTCCGGCCTGCGAAGAGGAGCGTAAGCCGGACGCGGGCTTCCTTTCAATGTTGGCAGCCCCGGCACGCAGAGCGCTTCAAAATGCGGGCATTGCAAGTCTTCAACAACTTGGCTCATGGACAGAAGCAGAGTTATTAGAGCTTCATGGCATCGGTCCCACTACAATTCCAAAACTAAAAGAAGCATTGAAAGCAAAAGGCTATTCACTTGCTAAGAAGTAAGCTTTCGTTGTCGTGGAGGAAATTCCACATCCTAAGGTTTCAATTTTCTAAAAAAATTATTAGAAAATTTCATTCGGACGATTGCTTGTTCGTTCCTCTATAATGTCATTCATCGACGATTATGAACAAAAAAAGAACGCTGCTCGATCTGTAGCCGTTGTACTAATAGAACCAAACATAAATAAACTATGGTACCTGATCGAGTTATTTATACTGATGGGCATGATGTGACCGTTACCGACTCAACGCTCCAGGTAAATAGAATGCAGTATAAGTTAAACGGAATAGTCAAACATGGACTATTTATATTGAGGCCTCAACGTCTCCCGGGCGTTCTAATGATTACAATGGGTTTGATCGTGATGTTCGCGGGATTACTGAGGCTGATTCCTTCTACCTGGATCAATGATGCGACCATTGGCAATACTCTTGTCAGTGGAAATACGATGGCGTTGGTCATAGGTGCATTTATAGCCTTTATTGGTGTTTTGTTGTTGGGACTGATCCGTCAACGCTATGCGGTTCGCATCGCTACTGCGGAAGGTGAAAAGGATGTAGTAGTCAGCTCACAAAAAGAGTACATCCAACAAATTGTTGATGCACTCAATAGCGCTTACAACTACATACGCAACAACGTCTAAGTCGTTTTTAAAGCAACTGGTGTGTTCTGAGTTTCACGGATAGACTGTCGGTTTATCCGTGATTCTCTTTTTATAGGGAGGTTATCATTGTATTAACTTAGTTCCTCGAAAAAATAAATCTCTTCATGTAACTTTTTCTATTTTGTTTCCGTTTGCACTTGATTAGTAAGCAGAAGTTATTATATCTTTGTGCACGACAAATAAGAAATGAAATCAGGTCACAACATATCGGCGAAGAAATCTTGTAAAATGGTATGCGATAAGCAAAAGATATGTTTATGCCCGGACAAACAGTTATGATATAAAGTAAAAAATATAACTAAAGCCCCGGGCAAATTTGTCCGGGGCTTTTTGTTTTTGGTCCATGTGCATTCTGAGAGGAGTGTGTTGCCGGAGGTGTATACAAACGGAGAAAGGGCCAGTTGAAAATAAAGAATTGTGGATTACTGACTGATAGGTTGGTACTCCACATGTTCATAGATCCAGCCGTCCCCCGAGTTCTCGGGTGACACCCTGCGCATGTAGTGTAGGGATGGCTGGATTGCGTAGGGGCAATGAACAATGAACAATGATCAATGACGAGTGCGGACTAAGCGGCGACGACGTTGACTTGATGACGAAGAGAAACGGAAATAAATAAAGACCAATAATATGAAGACAAGACACATAGTGCACCAAAGCAACGGGAAAGATATTGTTGCATTGAAGGAGAATGGTGTGGTTATACACAATGCGCAGGAGTTCCTGGACATTATTATGAACCTGCCTTCTGACAGAGTGATCATCTACAAGGAAAACATCGAAGAGGAATTCTTCGACCTACGCAGCGGGCTTGCAGGTGAAATACTTCAGAAGGCCGTTAACTATTCACGACAACTCGGAATCGTCGGAGACCTGTCCAGATATCCAAGCAGGAGTCTCAAGGCATTTGTTTACGAAAGCAATAAATCCGACAAGATAATCTTCACCGATACTCTCGATGAAGCTCTCCAAAGGCTGAGCGCTTAGAGAGATGTGCGCGATTGAGAGTGGAGGTTGGGCTAAAGCCCGGATTCATCATTGTCAGGTTTCCTCGCCCTAAAGGGCGAGGCAATTGATTGTTTGGAATGACGCATTCGGAACGCAATCACACTCACACCTTTGCTCCAACTCCAACTCCAACTCCTAAATTCCAACTCTAACTTCTAACTTCTACCTTCTAACTTCTACCTCCCAACTCTCCTCAGCTTTTCGCCCGGATCACAGGATAAGGAAAAACAGATTTCAATGTCACTCGCTTGCCCGTTGCCTGAGACTCACGGGTTGCTTCCATCACCTCCAGTACATGAAGTGCATGTTCAGCATTTATAAGCGGTTCGATACCAGTAGCAAGACTTTCTGATATTACTGACGCACCCTGCTGCCATACGTACGTCCCAGGATCGGGTACATAACGTAATGTCTTTTCATTATCAACGGTAGCCATATCTACACCAGAGGGAGCCCAGTCGTAACCGACGAGATTCATGTTCCCTTTTGTTCCCCATATTGAAATAGTAGGTCTGTCCTGCCCAGAGCCTTCATGACCATAAGGATCGAAGTAATTGAATCCACATTGAACGTGTGAGATTGCGCCGTTGGAATGCTCCATCAGCACCATCGCGTTGTCTTCCGCTTCAACTTTTACTTTCCCTTTATTTTCCGTTTGACGTTCCGGCGTAACTATGCTCGTCATGCCAACGACTGATTTTGCGGGACCGAGCAGTCCCGTTACTGTTGCAATGTTGTAAACGCCGAGATCCGGCAGACTCCCTCCACCTTTTTCATAAAAGAATGCGGACCAATGCGGACCCAGGTGACCATAGTGAGCATGGGCTGCAGAAACTTTACCAAGCTTGCCTTCCTGAATGGCATTTGCCATAAAAGCAAATTGCGGACTGTTCACAACGGCCGGGGCACCCCAAATTCGGAGGTTCTTGCCCTTCGCGAGATCGAGCAATTCGCGGCCTTCCTTATATGTATTGGCCATTGGCTTTTCGCTCCAAACATGGTGACCCGCCATGAGTGCCTGTTTGTTCAGACGACCGTGCTCTTGCATATCTGTAAGAGTTATCATCATATCGAACTTCGCTCCGGCAAGCATCTTGTCGAT
>DATHIE010000646.1:0-6662 GCA_035316905.1 Chryseolinea sp.
GGTGTGATGAAATTTCCCTCAAGAAACTGGACTACTGTAAATGCAATTACTACTCCGATGCTGTACCAAATGCTGTCTTTTGTAATAAGCGCCATAATGATCGGAAACAATGCACCAATGATGATCCCCACATAAGGTATGATCGTGAGAACACCCGAAAGAATTCCAAAAAAGATTGCATGATCAATTCCAAGTGCCAGCAGGCCAATACAATTGAGAGTAGCAACGATCAGCGTAACCAGCGTCAATCCCGAAATGTATCCTTGGACCACCCGCTCTATATCACGCTTCCAACCGAATCCTTCGTCAACAGGAACAAGGCTGAGGATAAATTCACGGAATTTGTTACGATAGATAAGAAACAGGAAAATGTAGATCGGTATCTGGACCAATGTTGAAATGGCTGTGGTCGTAGAAAGAAGAATATCTCCGAGATACAGACTGACACTTCTCATGAATTCCGCCAGCATCTTATTCTGTTCTATGTTGCTGATCCCGAAGTCTCTTCGAAGAGTGCGGCTCACCTGGTTCATGAAAGTCTCGAACTTTGCCTGCAAATTGGGAAGATCATTCAACAAACCAACCACCTGGTCTACAATCAGCCAAATGATCAACCCTACCGAAATCACTGTTCCTAACAGCACTAGAGTAATCGAGATGGCGGGAGAGATCTTTCGCTCTTCCATTTTGATGATCAAAGGAAGCATGACCACTGCAAGGAATGCCGCGAAGGCCAATGGAACTACGATATCTTTTGCCAGGATGACGGCGGTAATAGTAAGGGCGGTTACGACGAGGAGCTTGTACGTGTAATCGAGACGATCGAATGGCTTATTGGGATCCCGGGTCATGAACGAAGTTACGCATTCTCAATAGCCTGCAAAATCAGCTCACAGGAATCTTTGATTTGCTCTGGTGTAATTGTAAGGGGAGGAGCGATCCGGAAGCTATTAGGATGAGACAGGAACCAATAACAAATAACGCCTCTCTTTTTTCCTTCGTGAACAATCCGCGAAACCAATTCTTCCGATTCGAAATCTATAGCAAACAAAAGTCCGATCCCCCTGATTTCCCGGATGCGTTTATGCTGAAGGTATTTTTCAAACAATTTCCCTTTACTTTCCACTTGTTCCAGCAACTGTTCTTCCTCGATTACTTCAAGGGTTGCCAATGCTGAGGCGCAGCAAACGGGATTACCACCGAATGTGGTGATATGACCCAGCATCGGATCGTGAGTAAGGCATTTCATCTTTTCGTGACTGGAGATAAAGGCCCCAATCGGCAGGCCTCCGCCAAATGCTTTTGCAACGGTCAGGATATCTGGAACTATACCATATTGTTGGAATGCGAATAGTGACCCCGTTCGGCCCATGCCGCACTGGATTTCATCTAGAATAAGCAGCGCGCCCGTCTGGTCACATCGTTGGCGAACGGCTTTCATATACTCTTTCGAAGGAATGCGTACTCCAGCGTCTCCCTGAATGGTTTCCATAATGACGCACGCAGTTCGCGCGGTGATATTTTCAAGATCTTCAACAACATTAAAATCGATAAAGCGGACATCTGGCAGTAGCGGTCGAAACGCCATCTTTTTCATCTCATTTCCTGAGACGCTCATGGAACCGTGTGTGCTACCATGGTAGGATTTCCTGCACGAGACGATTTCCGTTCTTCCAGTGAAACGTTTTGCGAGCTTAAGAGCACCCTCATTTGCCTCCGTTCCGGAGTTTACAAAGTAGCTGCAGTTCAGGCTTGCGGGTAGCAGCTCCGATAGCTTCTTTGCCAGGAGGTTTGGTGCCGACTGAATGTACTCTCCATAAACCATCACGTGGAGGTGCTTATCCACTTGCTCCTTTATCGCCGTGACAACCTTTGGATGCCGGTGGCCTACGTTGCTTACGCCAATTCCTGAGATAAGATCAATATATCGCTTTCCATCAGGTCCGTAGAGATAGATGCCGTCAGCGCGCTCGATGGAAATGAGATAGGGTGAATCCGTGGTTTGGGCCAGATTCCTTAGAAAGATTTCGGGACTGAAGCTCATGCGCTGAGGTTGGCAAGAAAGGTAAGGATTCCGGGTACACCTGGGAAAGTGGTGTAAAATAAAAAATCCCACTGGAAGGTGGGACTTGGGAAACTAATTTCTGTGTATTCAACCTCGACCAGCCCTTCTGATCGTGGTTGAAGTACAGCAGGGTGAACCTTTTGGGTTCATTATCTTCACGGTTACACAGCAGCGAACACGGAAACAAGCATTCCAACTAGTATTGTTGAGATAAGAACCAACAACTGTCGCATGCGCGCCGATATTCTGGTATTGGAAACAGACCTGTAGTGTATGTTGTTCGTGTATGCCATAACCTTTGGATCAAATTGTTAATCAAAAGTGGCAGGAATTAAGAAAGACTTCCACCTAAAGTAAGCTCAAATCATACATTAGTATCAAAATCTTCGAGACATGCTACGGAGCAAAACACGAGCGTGAAATTGGCGATCAGGGTTTTTCCTTCTTAGCAAAATTGTCGACGAGTGTGATAAAATCCTTGATGATCGCATTAGGAACAGTAACGGATAAATGATATTGTTCCAGTTTCCACCCTTCGCCGGTTTTGATCAGGATACCCGAACCACGACAAACGCCCATCCATGTATCCAAAAGTTCGGAAAACCATACATTTTGTCCGTCAGATGTTACATGAATGTCACGATCGCGAGGTTTAAAATCCCAGGCTTTGCCTCGATCAAAGTAAGGTTTTGCAAAGGTGACGAACTCAGACTTCGTCCAACGCTCTGTGGCGTCGGTGCCAATATAGATCGCATCCTCAGCCATAGACCCGAAAAATTTCTTAGCATCCGCATTGCTGGCTGCCATGTGCCAGGCATCGATAAATTGATTCACGTCACTGGTCGGTCCCTGTCCATAGCTTGAAACAAGTGCCAGGCTAAGTACGAGACTCAAACAAAATGATTTCATAGTGTTGTTATTCAGGATGTTGATAAGATGTCTCGACCAAACTGAGGTCGCCAGGGCGGCTTCCGTTGATGTTACGCGTCGTAAAGGCTCATGAAATCCATTACTTCCTGGCGTACGTTGCGTTCACTGCCCTGGTCATAGGGTTCCGTCGCGATAGACTTGAAAAGATCGCTGACGACAGTAGATTTGAAACCGAGCTCTTTCGCGTAAATAGTGGCAACTTCAAGCTCAATATCTTCTACAACCTCATCGAGGTAGATCATGTATACAAGGTGGTAGATTGCTTCCAGCTTTTCCACCTTGTCACCTACGGTTGTGAATTTAAGGTTGGTCATGTCTACATCTGCGCTCCTGAGGTCGTCAGTAGTCAGCCTCAATTGGAATCCCCACTTTAGCAGGCATCGTAAAAAGCGACTTTCAATCTGGTCGCTTCCAAGGAATAGGGCGAGAATGTTGAAATAGCTCTTCTTTACAGAATCAAGGTGTTCTTTTGCGAGATCGGTCATAATGAATGGTTAAGACTCGTTCAGGAGGCGGAAGCAATATTCGGCAAAAATAAAAGATGCGCCGAGATTATGCGTGTTTTTTTCCAGCGGGATTCACTGGCAGTATTTTTTGGATAAAGCGGCGGTCTCTTTCGCACCGAGCTTTTTAGCTTGGCTTAAGTCACTGCATCCGTCAGTTTGATTCGTGTTGCCAAACTTTGCGATTGCCCGCAACCGGTACGGCTCTCCTTCCCCTGGTCTGAGGTGAATCGCCCAATCGCAGTCGGATACCGCGTCGCGATATTTATTGAGTTTGATGTTCGTACGCGCACGCGCCTCAAAGATCTGGAAGTAGATATCCGGTGCGTCTGTACCGTTCATGATCATCTTGAAAGATGGCCCATAGCGCCTTGTGAGATTGTCCTCGAATAACTTCTTTCCCAGCGTGAAGTAATGGAGCGCCTGATCAGCATTGTTAAGCTTTTCCAAATTGATCATACCAAGACTAAATGTTAGCTCCGGGCTGTTAGGATGTTGATCGTGCAACTCCTTCATGGCCAGAAAGGATTCCATGTAGTTTTCGAGAAAGTATTGACATATCGATATGTTGCGCAGAGTTTCAACCCGAACTGGAACTTCGTGTTTCTTAAGAACAAGGAATAATTGAACTGCAGCAGAGAAATCCTCTGTTTCAAATTTTCTTTCTGCCATACGGCGCAGCTCCGATACCAGACTATCGCGCGTGAAATTGCTGCGATACTCCAGTGGATCCGTTTCATCCAACGTATAGATTACTGTAAATGCTTCATCAAACTGGCCGGAGGTAAAAAGGTTACCAGCTTGTTTCAATGTCATGGTATTGGCCAGGTAGTGTTTCAGTTGCTTTTGTTCAACAACGTACTGGGCCGTGTGCATCAAGGCAAAACAAAAACCCGCAATAACAAAAAATATAAGCAACGCCAGTCCCTGAACTCTGAAGTACTCTTTATCAATGACGTAATGTGTTTTTTGTTGAGCTTGTTGCCAGCGAAAGAATTTCAACTTATTGATTTCCCGCTGTTCTTCTGGTGTGGGCGAATACTTTGGGAAAAGCATCGCGTCGTATCTGGATTTTTTTAATGCATCTGATAGCGTGTGGTAGGCTTCATTGACCAGCTTAAAGACTTCTTCCGCCTGCACGTTTCCTGGATTTCTATCGGGATGATACTCCATTGCAAGCCTTTTGTAGGCCGCCCTTATCTGCGCCGAATTTGCACTGACATCAATACCCAGTATCTCGTAATAATTTGTCACCCGCGGACCATTAAGCCTAGCATTATAAACGCAGGAGCCTTAAAAAATTTTCATGTCTCCACTACTTTAATATAGGGATATTGTCCGAAAGATGGAATACCGCTAATCAAACGGCCGGTGGTGTAGGAATTATAAGTTGTAACAATAAAAAAGGCTATTCGCCGATTGGCGGATAGCCTTGATTTGTAGTATGACCCTGGTCTATTGAATCTTAGCAAGGGCTTGCACAAGGTCTACAAGCTTGTTGGAGTAGCCCATCTCATTATCGTACCACGCTACAACCTTTATGAAGCGGTCGTTCAGGGCAATACCTGCTTTAGCGTCAAAGATGGAAGTTCGTGGGTCGCCGAGGAAATCCGAAGAGACTACGTCATCCTCAGTATAGCCAAGGATTCCTTTGAGTTCACCTTCAGAGGCTTCTTTCATAGCTGCTTTAACCTGGTCGTAACTTGCTGGCTTGTCCAGTCTTACCACGAGATCGACTACGGACACATCGGCAACCGGAACGCGGAATGACATACCAGTCAGCTTGCCCTTTAATTCAGGGATAACAAGCGATACCGCTTTGGCTGCTCCGGTAGACGAAGGAATGATATTTTGATATGCACCGCGGCCACCTCTCCAATCCTTTTGAGATGGACTGTCAACGGTTTTTTGCGTAGCGGTCACGGCGTGAACTGTGGTCATAAGGCCTTCAGTAATACCGAACTTATCATTTAACACTTTGGCAATTGGCGCCAGACAGTTGGTTGTACAGGAAGCATTTGATACGATCGTATGCTGCGCCGTTAATTTCTTGTGGTTGACACCCATTACAAAGGTTGGAGTGTCATCCTTGGCAGGAGCGGAGAACACAACCTTCTTTGCTCCGGCAGTGATATGTTTTTGGCCATCGGCCTGGGTCAAGAAAAGACCAGTGGATTCTATAACGATTTCGGCACCTACATCTGACCATTTTAAGTTAGCAGGATCTTTTTCGGCTGTAACACGGACTTTCTTGCCATTAACTATCAGATGACCGTCCTTAACCTCGACAGTTCCATCGAATTTTCCGTGGGTAGAGTCGTATTTCAACATGTACGCCATGTATTCAGGATCCACTATATCATTGATTCCAACGATCTCGATGTCCTTACGGGAGAGAGCAGCTCTGAACGCAAGACGGCCGATACGACCGAATCCGTTAATTCCTACTTTAGTCATTGTGTTTGTCTGGTTTTAATTTTAGAGAAGCCAAAAATAAATGACGCGGAGCCCAAAACCAACGAAATAAAATATCGTTTTCTCAAAATTTTACCGCACAGGTTTGCAATTCAATGCGGTCGATCTATATTTGCACCCTCATTTTACAGGTAGTAAAACAATCGAACAATTTGGTCTGTTCGTCTAGGGGTTAGGACACCAGATTTTCATTCTGGTAACACGGGTTCGATTCCCGTACAGACTACATAAACACAATTAAGGCCTTGATAATCAGGGCCTTTTTTATTTGAGTCACATTAGAAGTCACATCCCATTACGCCGCTCTTTTGCAACTAACGCGATGACTTCCGCATAACTTAACGTTTGCCTCTCCAGCAATGCCAGCGCGATTTTCTCGACCATCGGCCACTTGACATACAATAATTCCTTTGTCCTATACCTTATCCAGTTGAGGAATAAAGCTTGCTCAGTTTTATCGTCACCGATGAGAGCAGCCGCGAGTTTTGCTATTATGTCAGAATCAATTTCATGCCCGGATGGGACTCTTTTAGTATAGATGCTTTCAGCAATTGACCCGGCATAGCTCGTCATAAATGTCGTTATCACTTGGTCCCATAATTCAGCCTGACCCTTGGCAAGCTTAACGGGCATCAAATGCCCGCGAGAATTCTGTGTAGGTTTAATCGTAACATAGCGGAACGGCCTTG
>DATHIE010000647.1:0-4253 GCA_035316905.1 Chryseolinea sp.
TTTGTCAGGATCGCAGCATTATATGCTGTTGAATAATACACTTCAAACTTATACGCCCACCAGTCAGCAAACACAGACGCCATCGCTCCGAACTTCGCGAGCTCAGGGGCGACTTTGAATCCTTCGTTGACATGTTGGAACACAAGCTTCTTTATTCCGAAGTCCTGGCACACCTTTAACAGCATGAAAATTTCATCGGCGCGGTAACTATGACAATGAACAATTATTTCGCCTCGGAGAATATCAGCCAAAGTTTCCAGTCTCAAGTCGTATGTGGGTGGAGCACCTCTGAACCCCTTTTGTGTTTTTGATTTATTAAAACGGTCCCACGCTTCCATGTACTCCTTAGCCTTTGAAAATGCTTCACGGATCACGAACTCTACACCCATTCGCGTTCGGGGTAAAATGTTATTTGCTCCGCCGTGCACGCGTGTGGGATTTTCACCAAGGGCAAACTTTACGGTCCTGGGTGCACCGTCCATTCGTAAACCGTCAGGGTCTTTTACGCCGTATCGAAGTTTGAGGGTCTCACATTGACCACCAATTGCATTTGCCGACCCGTGCATCGCATGAATCGTCGTAACTCCACCACCAAGCGCTTGATACAGTCCGATCTGAAAAGGATTTATCGCATCACCCGTAAATACCTCGGCAGTAACTGGATTCGTGGCCTCATTGATGGCATCGAGCCCTGCATGGGAATGCGCATCGATAATCCCTGGCATGACGAACATACCCGTTGCATCAATAACCTTTACTCCTTGCGGTGCAGGAATGTTTTTTCCGATTTGCGTAATTTTTCCGTCCTTAATCAATAGGTCCGTGCTCTCCTGTGTTCCCTTTGTGATGGTGAGTATTGTACCACCTTTGATAAGCACACTCCCGCGTTCGACCTGCCCTATTGCATTAAGACTGGCGATTATTAATAAACTGCTATAAAAAAGTTTTCTCATGTTCCTGGAATGCTCTGTTAGCGTGTTCAATTTTTGTAATGCGTTGTCAAGGCTTATCGGTTTTTTTCTCAGCAGGTTTTTCGATCTCCTTCGATTCAATCCTGTACATAACCCCATCGACAAAAACGTATTGCATCTTTGACTTTTCGTCAAAGTACGGTTTCCTGCTTATGACAAGGTTTGCTACTTTACCCGGATCTATTGAGCCCAAACGATCGGACAATCCCAACAACGACGCAGGACTCGTAGTAAGGGCAGCAAGCGCCTGATCTTCCGTTAGCCCCGCACGAATAATCCGTCGAAGATTGGAGGATATGTCCTTGGTCTTTGCAGACAGCGTTGTAAATCCAAATGCGACACCGGCCTTTTGAAAAGATGATGCCTGACCGGCATGCAATGCAACAAAATCCGCCCTTCTCTTTTCCAGTGCCTTTCGTTCAAGGCTATCTGTGAATGGAGATTCAGCCGGCGCCTTCTCATCTTTTTTCTCTTCCTTCTTTTCTTCAGGCAATTCGAGGCTTAGGAACACCTTTGCACCTGACGATTTTATTTTAGGGATTGCATCCCATCCTTCCTTCAGGTTTACAGCTATCAATGAGAATGCGAGATCTTTTTGAAGGGTGAGCACTCTCTGAAGGTCAAGCGCTTTGTCTGCTCTGAACAATACGGGGATTTTTTTATCAATGACAGGATAAAATGCTTCTAAGACGCGATCCGTAGCAGGCCGGTCTATACCTATTCTATTCGATGCATATGTTGACTCGTATGATTTCGTGAGGGACGCCTGACGATATAATTCCCGCCATTTTGCCATCACACCTAACACTGTATTAGGATACACCCTTTCGGCAGGCGTCAATTCTGAATACAGAGAAGATCTTGATACAACAACCATCTCATCTGCGGAGCTGCCACCAAGAAAAATGACTGAACCACTCCCTGAAAGCATCCCTCCATGAGGAACAACGTGTGCGGTAGTGAACCCGAGTGCCCTCAACTCTTCCACAGCCTTATCAGCTGGATTCAGAAAATTTCGAACATCATTTTGTGGTGTTATTCCGGCACGTTCGGGAGCAGGATTTCCGGGGTCCTTTACTTTTTCTTTTGACAAATCCTCCTTTGGACGAGTGACGGCAACTCTGGAAAGCCCATCAATAAACCCGGCATAAACATAGAGGCTGTCACCTTTGACCTGGATGGCGTCGGCCGGTATTGTCAAATTTTGTCCAACGGCAGTAATAAGTCCATCCTTTATCAGCACGGTTCCTTTTTCAATCTTTCTTCCAGGTCCCTGGACGATGGTCGCCTGGGTGATCGCATACGACCGCGTTACTGGTCCAAGCTTTCGCTCGTCCTGCGCAAAACCAAGAGTGGATATACACATCAAGGTCAACGCAAACGTTCGCTTTACATACTTAAAGTACGTCTTCTTCATTCGCAGTTTGGTTAGGCATCCCGATAATTATCGGGACGGTCAAGATAGGAATGTTTCCATCAGACTTTCAAATCGAATACACGAGTGGCGGGAATTCGTTATCCGTTATCCGTTATCCGTTATCCGTTATCCGTTAATCGTTATCCGTTAATCGTTATCCGTTAATGGTGGGTGTGGGGAGAGAGTGTGACATTTGAATTATTGAAGGCAAAGTCACAAAGGGATACCAAACGCCTAAAATTTAAGGCCCTGCGGAAACTTTGCGTCTTAGCGTCTCTGCGGTAAAACATGCCCACACTCACACTTACACTACGATTTAACCATTAACGGATAACGGTCAACGGCCACCAGCCTCCGCCTGCACCCATTAATTCTCAGTTTGCATGAATGTCGGTTAAGGCCGTACCACGCCCCACGGTTCAATACACTCGTCTAACAGTTCGTTACATAACCCTTTTCCGGCGGCATCCGAAGCGCCTAATTGCGCCGTATTAGTATTAAAAACACAGTCAGTTTATGAGCCGGTACAGACCAATGAAATCTCTTTTATTAATCGTCCTCATTACAAACCTTAGAATTCCAGCCTTCTCTCAGGAGGAAAGTGTCTCGCGAAGTAGCGAGTCGAGCGTTTCCCATTCTTCCAATGGAGTTCATCGCTGGAAGAATACAAGCGGTCTGACAAATTTTAACATTGAATCAAGGGGCAAGATTGAGGTTACTGATGATGACCGTGATATAAAAAGCATATCGAATGACGGCTACCTTGAGATCACAAAAACCGTCTTCGGTAGCAAACGTGCTATTATCATTGAGTCACTCGGTGGCGGCAAGATAAAAAAGGAATATTATGAAGGACGAACGAAAATGGAATGGGACCCTCATGGGAAAAATTGGCTGGCAGAAATTCTCCCTGAAATTGTAAGGTCAACCACTTTAGGCGCGGAAGGCAGGGTCAACCGGATATATGCAAAAGATGGTGTCCCGGGAGTTGTTGCTGAATTATCAAGGCTCGATGGAGATTATACCGCTTCTCATTATGCCAAGCTGTTATTAGAAAAGAATATACCCGCCTCAGAACTTCCTCGCGCGATAGCAGGCATAGCAGACGCGATCGATTCAGATTATTATCTCTCGACCGTCCTTCAAAGCAATGTCACGAGAATGTTGTCGACGCCCGACGCAGCTAATGCATTCCTGGAAGGAACAAAGAAGATAGGTTCTGCTTATTACAAGGCAGTCGTCCTGAAAGAAGCAGCAAAAAAATTAGCCGGATCCCCGGCCCAAGTGAAGACAATTCTCCATTCGGCGGCAGAGATCGATTCGGACTACTATCTCGCTGTAGTGTTGAATGAGTTGCTGGAACGAAGTGAGCTAAAGGAAGAATCTGTCAAAGAGTTGATCGTCGTGTCCAAAAATATTCCGTCGGATTATTACAGAACACAGGTGTTGAACAAAGCAATAAACAGGTCAGGGTTGTCGAATGAAGCGTTAAAAAACGCCGTCAGCGCACTTGAAGATATCAATTCAGATTATTACAAATCTACCGTATTCAACAATATGGCGGAGCGCACAACACTGGGTACCGATGTCCAGGTCCAAATGCTCAATCAGATCAAGGAATCCCTTCATTCAGACTACTATGCCTCTGGAGTGCTTAAGAATATTCTTGAACATCAGGACGTTTCAGACGAATCGTTTAAACTACTTGTGAGTATTGGCGGCAACTTCAGTTCTGCAAATTATGCAGCCGACGTCTTAAAGGCGGCGGCTGAAAAAGACCTCAATAAAAACAAGCTGATCGATATTCTGAACGCTAGCGCTAATATTCACTCGGACCATTATCTAAGTGAAGTTTTACTTAGGTT
>DATHIE010000648.1:0-9400 GCA_035316905.1 Chryseolinea sp.
TGGAGCCTTTTCGTCACTCATAACCTCACTTCCATTTTAGTTTTATACGCCAGCGCGTACAGTCTCATCTGCTTGATCATAGCGGCGAATCCATTGGACCGCTGCGTGCCGATAAATCTTTCCATTCCGATCTTCTGCATAAAATAAAGATCAGCGGAAAGGATGTTTTCGGGAGTTTGTCCATTGAATATCCGTGCAAGCTAACTCACCAACCCTTTTGTGATCGCCGTATTGCTATCCGCAAAGAAATAAACCTTACGGTCCTCAAGCTTTGATGTCAGCCACACCTTTGACTGGCAACCTTTCACGACGTTTTCTTCCGTCTTGTCTTTTTCAGGCATGGTTGGAAGCTTTTGTCCCAATTCCATTATATAAAATACAGTCATCTCCATGTCTCCATCCAGCAGGGAGAATTCATTTATGATTTCGTCCTGTATTTCGTTAACGGTCATGTCTTATTTAAGGAAATTTATGATCCGCTCCAGTCCTTCGACCAACTGATCAATTTCCTTTTTAGTGTTATAAACAGCAAATGAAGCTCTCACAGTTCCTTCTATTCCAAAGTGATCCATCAGAGGTTGAGTGCAATGGTGTCCTGTCCGCACGGCTATTCCGCGGGCATCAAGCATCTGTCCGATGTCGAAAGGATGGATGCCGTCGACGATAAAAGAAAGCACGCTTACTTTTTCCGGAGCTGTGCCTACCAACCTAATTCCCTTCAGAGAAGAAACGCGGGACGTCGCATAAGTTAATAGCTCATGTTCATGAGCACTAATCGTTTCACGGCCTATTGACAGAATAAATTCCATCGCATTTTTGAAGGCAACAACATCGCCGATGTTAGGTGTTCCTGCTTCAAACTTATAAGGAAGGTCGTTGTATGTTGTCTTTTCAAAAGTAACCTCCTTGATCATTTCACCGCCGCCATGATAGGGAGGCATTTTCTCAAGTATCTCTTTCTTCCCGTAAAGGAATCCTGTTCCGGTAGGTCCATACATCTTGTGGGAAGAAATTACATAGAAGTCGCAATCCAGATCCTGAACATCTATCGTCAGGTGGGCGCCTGCCTGTGCACCATCAATCAGTACCAGTGCACCAGCTTCATGAGCGAGTTGAATGATCTCCTTAATTGGATTGACCGTTCCCAAGCTATTCGACGCATGATTGACGGAGACAATTTTTGTTTTTTTGCTTAGAAGCTTCTTGTAAGCGTCCAGGTCGAGTTGTCCATCGTCAGTGACTGGTATGACCTTTAACTTTGCCTTCCTTTCATCACGAACAAACTGCCACGGTACAATGTTGGAATGATGTTCCAGGCCAGAAATTATTATTTCATCTCCTTCGTTAATGAAAGTTCGTCCGTATGATGCCGCTACCAGATTGATACCTTCTGTGACGCCACGAGTAAAGACTATTTCCTGAACAGACCTGGCATTGACAAAATTCTTTGCGACCTCTCTGGTGTTTTCGTAGGCCCGCGTTGCTTTCTCGGCGAGAGTGTGAATACCACGATGTATGTTTGCATTGTATCCCTGATAGTAATCTATCAAAGCATTGATGACGGAAATAGGCTTCTGAGAGGTAGCAGCGTTATCAAAATATACGAGGTCACGGCCATTCACCTGCTGATGGAGAACAGGGAATTGCTTTCTCAGCTTTTCAATATCAAGGTGTGTAGACAAAACGTGATGTGTTGTCATTTTAGAAATTTTTGTGGAGCCGCTCGCTCACCAGGTGGTCGAAGTATTCCTTAAGCTCCGCGTTTTTGACGTTATCCAATATCTCTATTGCAAATGCATAGAGCATCATAGCCCTGGCGGTCTCCTTGTTGATACCCCTGGTCTGTAAGTAGAACATCGCTTCCTCATCAAGCTGACCCGTGGTGCAACCATGTGAACATTTCACATCATCGGCCCAAATCTCAAGCTGCGGTTTTGTGTTCACCACAGCCTTATCCGACAATAGAATATTCCTGTTCGCCTGAAAAGCATTCGTTTTTTGTGCTTGTGGACGAACGTAGATCTTACCGTTGAAAACCCCCTTTGAATTTCCATCCATGATGCCCTTGTAGATCTCGTTGCTAAATGAATTGGGCTTGCGGTGGTCTACGACGGTATGGTTGTCTGCAAGTGTATCTCCTGTTACCAGGTACAGACCAAACATGTGGGATTCTATTCGTTCGCCATCCAATGACAACTGAAGATTATTGCGAATTAATTTACCATTCAAAGTGAAGGTAAATGTGTTTACACGGCTTGAGTCAGACTGGTGTATGTGCGTCAGGCCCTGCTGGTAGCGGTTACCGCTATCGTTCTGAACCGAGTAGAGTTCAAGTCGTGCGTTGGGACCGACAACCGCCTCTGTTACTGAATTCGAAAAATGGGAATGTTCACCCAGGGAATCGAATTTTTCAATGATTGTGACCTCACTGTTTTTGCCGACGACAAAAAGATTCCTGCTTGCAGAAATCACCTGGCCGCTGCGTGCATCGTGAAGGTTATAGATCAGTACCGGTTTGTTTACAACCGTATTATCGGGAACCTGAATGAATACACCGGAAGTCCAGGCCGCCGTGTTCCATGCTGTAAAAGGATCAACCTTGAAATCGGCGTACAGGCCGATAAGACTTGCTGCCTCGCTGCTGTTGTCTGCGAGCGCGTCGTTAAGGTCAACAATGCGTATCTCAGAGGGCGGAGAAATAATTGAGCAATGTTCCTTTTTGAGGATACCGTTGACAAGAACGATTACATTTGCTTCGATACCTGGGATAAAAAAATCAGCAGGATTTACTTCGCCGCCGGTTGAAGACGATTTATCAAAATTGAAATTCTTTTGGAGAATGCGCGTGACCGGTGTATGCTTATATTCTTCGGCTTTAGGCGCAGGAAGGCCCAGTTTTTTGAATGCTTCCAGCGCTTCCATGCGTTGAGCCTGGACAAGGGGACTTCCGGTTAAACTCTTTTCTATTAACGCAACAACCTCATCGGTTGTATTTTTTTCATTCACGGCTACGCTCATGGCACAATTTCTTTAAAGTACCGTTACTTCATCCTTTATCCAATCGTAGCCTTTTGCTTCAAGCTCAAGGGCGAGATCTTTATTTCCAGACTTCACAATCTTGCCTTTATACAGCACGTGAACAAAATCGGGAATGATATAATCAAGCAAACGCTGATAGTGAGTTACTACTACGACAGCGTTTGTTTTCGTGCGCAATTTGTTAACGCCATGCGCGACAATTTTCAAAGCATCGATATCGAGGCCGGAATCTGTTTCATCAAGGATCGCCAGTTTAGGTTCCAGCATCGCCATCTGAAAGATCTCATTGCGTTTCTTTTCGCCACCGGAAAATCCTTCATTAAGTGAACGGTTCAAAAGAGACTGGTCAATGTCCACAAGCTTCATTTTCTCTTTCATCACTTTAAGGAAAGAGACAGCATCAAGTGTTTGCTGTCCGCGACTTTCCAGGATCTGATTCAATGCCGTCTTCATGAAGTTGATAGTGCTCACTCCAGGGATTTCAACAGGATATTGAAAGGCAAGGAATACACCTAGGCGGGCGCGTTCCTCGGGAGCCATTTCCAGGAGATTCTTACCCAGATAATCGACTTCGCCAGTTACAACTTCATACTCTTCGCGGCCTGCAAGGACCGAGGCCAGTGTACTTTTACCGGATCCATTGGGGCCCATTATTGCGTGTACTTCACCCGCCTTTACCTCCAGGTTTATCCCGTTCAGTATCTGCTTGTCTCCAATCTTTGCCTGTAGGTTTCTTATGCTTAGCATACGTCAGTATTCAAATTTTAATTGTAGTTGAATGCGCTTAACCAACACTTCCTTCAAGTGTAAGCGCAAGCAGTTTTTGTGCTTCAACTGCGAATTCCATCGGGAGTTGACTGAGCACTTCTTTGGCATAACCATTTACAATGAGTGCTACTGCCGATTCTTCATCTATGCCTCGTTGCAAGCAGTAGAAGATCTGGTCCTCTCCGATCTTTGATGTGGTTGCTTCGTGCTCAACGCGCGACGAATTATTTTCGACGTCAATGTAAGGGAAGGTATGAGCACCGCATTTGTCTCCCATCAGCAAAGAATCGCATTGCGAGAAATTACGTGCGTTATCAGCGCGTTTCATAATGTGGACCTGACCGCGGTAGCTGTTTTGCGAGTGGCCAGCAGAAATACCTTTCGATACGATACGCGATTTTGTATTCTTTCCAATGTGGATCATCTTCGATCCTGTATCAGCTTGCTGATAATTGTTGGTGACCGCAACGGAATAAAACTCACCCATTGAATTATCACCTTTCAAAATACAGGAGGGATATTTCCATGTGATAGCAGAACCTGTCTCAACCTGAGTCCACGATATTTTTGAACTTTCGCCGAAGCAAAGTCCTCGCTTGGTAACAAAGTTATAGATACCGCCCTTTCCATTCTTATCACCGGGATACCAGTTTTGAACGGTGGAATATTTCACCTGGGAGTCTTTCATTGCATAGATCTCTACGACTGCAGCATGCAGCTGATTCTCATCACGCATCGGCGCTGTACATCCTTCGAGATAGCTGACATATGACCCTTCATCGGCGACGATCAGGGTTCTTTCAAACTGACCAGTGTTGGCGGCATTGATCCTGAAATAGGTAGACAATTCCATCGGACAGCGGACACCTTTCGGTATATAACAGAACGAGCCATCAGTAAAGACCGCCGCGTTAAGCGCTGCAAAATAGTTGTCATTGACAGGCACAACGGATCCCATATACTTCTTAACAAGCTCAGGATGTTCTTGTACAGCTTCGCTGAATGAACAGAATATAATTCCCAGTTGTGCGAGAGTTTCCTTATATGTTGTTGCTACAGACACGCTGTCGATCACTGCGTCAACCGCGATTCCGGTAAGTCTCTTTTGCTCGGTGAGGGAAATCCCCAGCTTTTCGAACGTCTTAATGAGTTCCGGGTCTACATCCTCCAGGTTTTTCGCCTTTGCTTTTTGTTTTGGAGCAGAATAGTAGATGAGATCCTGGTAATTGATTGCCGGATAGGACACGTTGGGCCATTTTGGCTCCTTCATTTTAGTCCATTGCTGATAGGCTTTGAGCCGCCAGTCTAACAGCCATGAAGGCTCATTTTTCTTGGCAGAGATCAACCGGATTATATCCTCATTAAGGCCCTTCGGAGCCGAATCTGTCTCTATATTTATAGTCCAGCCGTGCTCGTATTCCTTTGAGGTCAACTCCTCCAATACCTGATTATCCTTGCTCATCGAAGTCTATTTAGACTAATTTTAAACAACCTACAAAAGTATAACAAAAAAGGTATTTTAAGGTTCGCAACTCCATTTTTTCGTTGCACAAGTTTCGAAAGGGAGGGTGGCGGCCCGTTTTGAATCAAGTTAGGTTCAAGCTCCGGTCGAGGCTTTCTTCCAGAGAAATCATGGTTTCAGTACGTTCAATCCCCTCTACCTGCTGGATCTTGTCATGTAGGACCTGCTTGAGATGATTGGTATCCTTGCAGTGGATTTTCGTGAACATACTGTAATTTCCGGTCGTATAGTGAATGTTCGTTATTTCGGGTATTGCCTTCAGCTTTGCCATCACTTGATCATAAAGCGCACTTTTCTGGAGAAATATGCCAATAAATGCAGTGATATCGTACCCGAGCTTCGCATAGTTCACCTTTAAGGTGGTTTTTTCGACAATTCCCGCTTCCTCGAGCTTGTTCATTCTGACGTGGACTGTGCCGCCAGACACGAAGGCTTTTTTTGCAACTTCGGTGTAAGGCTTCTTGGCGTCTTGCATGAGGATTTCCAAAATCTTCAGATCGACATTGTCAACTTTATAATTTTCAGCCATGTTAAAATTTAGTTTTGACCTTTAATTCAAAAATATGAAACTATATTAAAAAATCCATAAATATTCGGAGGTTTTGTTGATTGCTACACCAGTTTCTTCGTTACTTTGTTAAAGATTTTACAACACACACACTCCTCACACCGCACACAACGAACTTGTAGGGTGTTGAAATTTGGCAGACAAGCCCTCCGGTCTCGGGGGTGGAGAAAACGGAATAAAGTCCAGCCTTTGGCGACCTAACCGCTCCGTGGAGGTTCGAACCCTCCCTCTACAGCAAGCACACAACTCACACACACACAACTATAATGTAGGGTGTTGAAATTTGGCAGACATGCCCTCCGGTCTCGAGGGTGGAGTAAACGGGATAAAGTTCAGCCTCTGGCAACCTAACCGCTCCGTGAAGGTTCGATTCCTTCCTCTACAGCAAGCTCAGTTTAGGTTAATGAGTTATTCAGAGCTGCCCGTCCCGGATTCGGGGCGGGTTTTTTATTTTATACCCCTCAATTTTTGAAAGCAATCGTTTGCTTCGAAAGCCATAACTTTGGTTAATTGGTTAAAATTGAATTGAGGTCTTGATATGAACGATTTTCCCTGGTACAAGCATTACCCCGCAGGCATCTCAAAAGAAGTGCAACTGTACGAACACTCATCACTAGTAGAACTCCTCGATAAAAGTATTGCCAAATATCGCGATCGTGTCGCCTATGAAAATATGGGCGTACAGCTTACTTACGGACAACTCGATCAACTGGCGGAGAATTTCGCGGCCTATCTACAGCAAGACCTTGGTCTGAAGAAAGGTGAGCGAATAGCGGTCCAGATGCCTAACCTGCTTCAGTTCCCCATAGTGTTTATTGGGGCGGTGCGGGCTGGGCTGATTGTCGTAAATACAAATCCACTTTATACACCGAGGGAGATGGAGCATCAGTTCAAAGACGCAGGCATCTCTGCCCTTGTAATAGTTGCAAATTTTGCCCACAACCTGGCCAAGGTGCCTTTTCACACTTCGATCAAACACATTATAATAACAGAACTGGGTGATATGCTTGGCGGCCTGAAGGGTGCGCTGGTGAATTTTGTCGTGAAGCATGTTAAGAAAATGGTTCCCGAATACGACGTGCCAAAAGCAATTAGCTTCAAACAGGCACTAAAGAAAGGAGCATCCTTAGAATTGACAAAGGTTGCCTCATCGCTCGATGATATTGCTGTTTTACAATATACAGGTGGAACTACGGGGGTATCTAAGGGAGCCCAACTTTCGCATGGAAATATCGTCGCTCATAATTCCATGATCACGCAATGGTTCAGGCCTTATATGAACGAACACGGGAATGACATAATCATAACAGCCCTACCCCTCTATCACATTTTTGCGCTTACTGTAAACGGGGTGCTCATGTTCAGCACTGGAGTGAAGAATGTACTGATCACCAATGCGAGGGATATACCTGCCTTTTGTAAGGAATTAAAGAAACATAAGTTCACAATCCTGACAGGAGTCAACACACTTTTCAATGGATTGCTCAACAATCCAAATTTCAGAGCCCTTGATTTTTCCGGATTGCATGGCGCAGTCGGCGGTGGTATGGCTGTTCAGGATTCAGTGGCGAAAAGGTGGAAGGAAGTGACCGGTACCCCTCTCGTTGAAGGCTACGGGCTTAGTGAAACTTCACCAGTGTTGTGCTGTAATCCGCTTGACGGCAAACACAAGCTTGGAACAATAGGGTTGCCGATGCCGAGTACGGAAGTTGCCATATTTGATGAGGAAGGAAACCAACTTCCGCAGGGTCAGATAGGGGAGATCTGTGCTCGTGGCCCACAAGTAATGGCCGGTTACTGGCACAGCGATAATATAAATGTTTTCTTTCCTGGTGGATGGTTTCGCACCGGTGACATTGGGCAAATGGACGCTGAAGGATTCTTTAAGATCGTAGACCGCAAGAAGGACATGATCAAGGTGTCAGGATTCAATGTATTCCCCAATGAAATTGAAAATGTTGTTGCTGGTTATCCGAAAGTACTGGAAGTTGCTGCTATCGGTGTGCCTGATGCAAAGTCTGGTGAAGTAATCAAGATTTTTGTCGTCAAGAAAGATCAATCGCTGACTGAGGACGAACTGAGGAAATATTGTTCAGAAAACCTAACAAACTACAAGGTACCCAGGCACATTGAGTTCCGAACCGAATTGCCGAAGACAAACGTAGGCAAGATCTTGCGCCGCGCATTAAAAGAACAAGAGGCAGCAGCTGCTGCATGATTTTAGTATACAGGATTAAACACCACGAATTATGATAGGATTTTTTGAACATCAATATCTTTCCTATAAGAAGAATCACATTAAGAACCTGCTGGCGTTAGCTAAAGCCGATGGAAGCATGCATCCAAAGGAAGAAGCTTTGTTGTACAAGATCGGAAAACGATACGGTTTGAAAGATCGTCAGGTAAGAACGCTAATCGAAACAGACGAAAAGTTTGATATGGCTGTGCCAGACAATCATAATGACAAAATGAACCTGCTCTATGATTTGATCCTGATGGTATATGCAGATGACGTTGTAGATAAGCACGAGATTGAATTTTGCGAACACGCTGTGAAAGAGTTTGGAATGAAAAAACAGTTGGTGTCATGGCTTCTTGCAGAATTTGAAAGAGGTACACCACCGCCGCCTGATGAATGGGATGAGATCAAAAAAGAAGCAATGGAGAAGTTTGTGTTGAAGAAGTGAAGGTTGAGAAGTTAGGAGTTAGAATTTAGAAGAGTTTTTTAGGCCGGACTGGCCATACTGGGCAATCCAACGCTATCCCCACAGTTTGCGCCCGAGTTTATGGTTAGGCCCGTATGCATGCCCCGAAAAGTTACGCCCGGTTCGACGTATAGCTAGAATAGCGAATGAAAGGCCGGCAAATAGGCCATTTACTCTAGAAAGCAAATCAAACAACTGTAGGCAACGGATTACCGATTAGTTCAACTTTAAATGCAATTATCTTTTAACGATTGATGTTTAAAAGTAAATTGGAAGCAGAAAGATGGAGCAGGTTATGGAAGAATTCAGGAAGCTGACGACCCAGGAAAAGGCGCTCAGAATAAACTTAAGCAAGGCAATCTACGGTTCATTTGCTGAAATCGGGGCAGGGCAGGAAGTAGCAGCGAATTTTTTCAAGGTAGGCGGCGCGTCCGGAACAGTCGCTAAGACGATGTCCGCGTACGACATGAAATTTTCCGATGCGATCTACGGTGTAGGTGATCGGTATGTTTGTGAAGAACGATTGATGCGCATGCTCGACCATGAATACGTTCTACTGCCTGAACGCCTTCCACACCGTATTGAAACCACACGATTTTTTTCGTTTGCTGATACCGTTGAGGTCCTTAACTACGAGCGGACCAATCAAGGCCATGGATGGATGGGCCTTCGTTTCCAGCTTCGTCCTCAAAGTGAGCCGAATGATTGTGTACTCCACCTGAAAATGCACGACACCGATCCGCTACAACAGCAGTATGCGTTAGGGATCGTTGGTGTTAACATGCTTTATTCATGTAT
>DATHIE010000649.1:0-8049 GCA_035316905.1 Chryseolinea sp.
GTCTGAAAGCATAGCTGGAATCGCCGAGGAACTATTCTTTTCCTCGGGCTCACAAAACATCAGACTGATACGTGGTAATATCGACTCGACGCTTACTGTCGAGATGAGAGGAACTGATGTCATTGATTTTGCACTAATCGATGCTAATCACCGCTATGCTCCGACCATGAATTACTTCGATATACTTGCCTCGAAAATTTCAGCGAAAAGCATAATTGCGCTGGACGATATTCATGCTTCAAAGGAAATGGAAAAGGCCTGGAACGCTATCCGGCAAGACACACGCGTTCATTCGACCGCTGACCTATACCGATGTGGTCTGGTATTCTTCAACCCGTCACTTGACAAACAACACGTTGTTTTGCGTTTTTAGGCATTGAATTGAAGCCAAGGAAAACCTATTTTTGCCAAACTCTTACCAGATTTCTATGAACGAAAACCCGAATGTGCCCCCTCCAGAGCCCAAAAAAAGTAATAAGAACGCGATAATCATCGCATTACTATCTCTTGTCATAGTAGTTCAGGCCGTCAAGATTTACCTCGATTCTCAGGAAAAACAGGAAATAAAAACTGAATTGACTTCGACGGAACAGGAGCTTGCGACAACAATGCAGCGCATGACCGAAATCAGCACAGAGTTGACTCAGAAGATCGCGGAGGTACAGAAACTTGGTGGAGATGTCACCGACCTGCAAAGTGCAAAAACAGAGATCGAGGCTGAATTGAAACGTTCAAAACGTGCAACGGGCCAGGAAATAAAAGCGCTCAAAGACAAAGTGGAGGGATACGAAACTTTGCTGAAAGTCAAGGACGAAGAAATTGCCAAGCTGAAATCGGTAAATAAAGAACTGTTGACAGAAAACACATCGTTGAAGACGGAAAAGAATCAATTGGGTGATTCAATTAACAGACTGAGCCAAAGCAAGGAGGAACTAGCAGACAAAGTAGCTATTGCGTCACAACTAAAAGCGGAAAATGTACGGATCGTTGGACTCACCGATCGAGGTAAGGAACGTGAATCGCCATTCAAGAGCCGACAGGTTGGAAAGTTGAAAGTTGAATTCAACATCGCCGAAAACAAGGTAGCACCGATCGAAGGCAAGAAGATCATGATCAGAATTGTTGACGAAAATGGGCAGGTTCTCTTCGACGTAAATCGCGGTTCCGGCACCTTTTTGCTCAATGGAAAGGAAGAATTCTATACTGAAGCACAAGAAGTACTGTTCGATAATACGCGCCAGAAGCTTTCATTCCTCTATGACAAAGGATCGGAGTACGCGTCTGGCACCTATCAGCTCGAGGTCTATACCGACGACTACTTGATGGGAAGCGGGCAGTTCGTGGTGAAGTAACAGGTGAGGTTTCTTTTTTAGTTAATCCTGTTTGTCAAGTTTGAGCAAATTGGATCTCATTCTATTGAGAAAATACCAATCATTTTTTTAACGCAGAGTTTTTTTAAATGCATCAGTGCTGCTTCTTCGTGTGGGGCACCGTGAGCAAATTCACCTGGCACCCATGGTTCACCTGAACGCGGAGGCCGCCGAGGTAGGCGCGCTACGCTTGCAGATAGCGCATCAGAACTTTCAGCCAACATTCTTGCACAGCTTGACTTAAAGTTCTGATGCAGTACATCCAAGCCATGCACGACTACGTCCTGATAAGAACTACGCTTTGCGGTCTCTGCGCGAATCTGATAAATTGAGGAAACAGATGGCTTAGCTCCCTGTGCTTCTCATCAATTAGCCGCACTGTTGCATTCAACACCTCTGCGGTAATGCCTTTAAAGAATCCAGGAAGAACTTCATCTGACGAATTTGGGAAACATGGCAAAGTAGGATTAAACTAATCCTTTACGCGATTCAATGCAAGCATGCCAAGCATCCAATCAGGAAGCGGCTTGTCAGGATTCCTGTTGCGTATGTTGAGATACCAACCGATCTTCTCAATGATGGGGATCTTGTGCGTTTCTACAAATTCAATAAGAGTTCCATCGGGGTCTTCACAATATGAGAAGTGGCCGGCTGCCTTACCCATATCGAATGAATCACGGCTATCTACTGTAAAGCTGAAATTCGCCTGCTTACAACGGTCAGCAAGATTTGCCATTCCGTTGATATCAAAACAAATGTGAATATATCCCAAATCGCCCCAGTAGCGATCGCGGAATATTTTGTGCGCAACTCTGTTTTTTACTTCTACCAACTCAAGCTCGGTGTCTCCAAGCAATCGGCAGAAAGCACCACGGCGGTTTTTATTGGATCGAAGAATAACTCTTCTGAAGTCTCCTTCACCACCAGGGATGCCGGTAAAATCCCCATACTTTTTTTGACCATCATAAACCACCTCACTATATCCAAGAATGTCTCGGTACAGCTTCAATGCTTTATCAACATCGGTTACGCCAATAACACAGCCTGCAACACCGCCGGTTATAGCGCGATTTTTTTTGAACCAGCTTTTGCTTTCAATGATCTCAAAAATATTCTCAAATGGATCCTTTACATAAAAATGCTTGCGGCCATCGGGTGATTGCTGGATGCCGTTTACCAGGTTCACTCCGTTCGATTTGAGCCGGCTATAGGCAGCCTCGATATCTTGTGATTTTAATTTCACGGCAAATACTCCTGTATCTCCTAAAAGATGCTCACCCTCGGATTTTTTTGGGGAGCGGCTCGTGTATTGCCAGATCTCAAATCCTCCGCCACCCTGCATATTCATAGCGAGGATCGCATAACGGTCTTCGGCTCTGTCGCCTGTGTATCTGGTCATCAAAGAGGCTGTAGCGCTGTCCTTAAAAACCGGCACGTCCATGCCGAAGTTTTTGCGATACCAGGTCCAGGCCTGTTCAGCGTCGTGAACACCTATTCCAACCTGTTGGATTCCGCTGATGATATACCCCATAATTTTAATTAAGTAAGCCTAATTTTATATATCGATGTCAGCACAGGGACTGAGAACACCAAAAGAATGCAAATAAATGCAAAAAATCCAGCCTGCATAGTCAGGAAACCATCTATTCTTACATCCTGACTAAAGGTCATATGCAAGCGGCACTAATACTCAGCACTCCCATTAACGTGGAAGTGGCTTGTAATTGCAAAAGAAGACTATTTTTACTGCCTTTAATATGAAATTTTTCATCTTTCTTTTTTTTCTCGCCCTTTCCTTTCAGTCGCACGGTCAGAGCAAAGCTCCATCACATCAGCAATATCATAAGCTCCTTAGAAAAAATGTCAGCAACGATGGCAAATTAAATTATCCCGGTTTCATCAAGGACTCCACCGAATTGAATCAATACCTTAAAACGCTTCGGTCCAGTCCTCCCAACGAAAAAACCTGGACAAAGAATGAGCAGATGGCTTACTGGATCAACGCGTATAATGCGTTCACCATTAAATTGATCTTAAAATATTATCCGTTGAAGAGTATTAAAGACATTGGAAGCAGCATACAAGTTCCTTTTGTCAATACTCCGTGGGATATAAAGTTCATAACGATTGGAAAAGAACGGATGGATCTCAACAACATTGAACATGGAATACTGCGAAAAAAATTCAGCGATCCGAGGATCCATATGGCGCTTGTTTGTGCCAGCAAATCATGTCCGCGCTTACTGAACGAAGCTTACGAGGCTGCACGACTGGATGAACAACTCAATGCTCAGTGCGTGGCATTTCTAAGCGACAACGGCAGAAACAAATTGACAGCTCAGCGCGCCGAACTCAGCATGATCTTCAAATGGTATGCGTCCGACTTCAGCAAGAATAGCCCCGACAGGTCGGGGTTAATTTCTTTTCTGAATAAGTATTCCCGGGTCAAGCTCAACCCGGATACGCCAATTACTTATCTGGAATACGATTGGACATTGAATGAATGACTGCTAGCTCTTGCCCTTGAAGATTAACGTATCTGTTACGAGGCGAGGCATCTCATAGCCACCCGTATCAATCTCAAGTTTTGGGCGGTCTTTCATTAGCTTCCCGACTCCTTCTGAAGTGACATCAGTCTGATATAGATACACGTTGTCCAAATTTGTGATCCGCCCAATGTGAACCAGACCTTTATTAGTTACTTGAGTGCCTACAAGTTTAAGTATTGTCAATCTTTTAAGGGGAATGAGTTGTTCAAGGCCTGGGTCTCCGATCTTTGTGTACTCAAGATTAAGTTGAGCCAGGTTAGAAAGTTGTCCGATTGTTTTAAGGCCTTCATCAGTAATATTAGTCCTTCCTACGTTCAGCCATAACAACTGGTTCTTTAACGGTAGCAACAATGCAAGTTCTTTGTCAGTCGCGGATCTTGCATTGACAAAATTAACCGAGAGGTAGTTTGTTTCAGCTCCCACGGGGATCACCAAGACACCCAACGCACGAAGAGCTGAAACGGCTTTTTGGTCCGCTTCCTGAACAACCACATCCGGTATCAATGTCTTTTGAATTGATTGCGACAAAACGGAATTCAAATAGCCCTTTATCTTGGAAACCTGCTTAAACGTACCGAGCCGATTATCAAAGCTGGCTCCCTCCTCCAACCATGCCTGGATCAAAGCAATTTCAGACGAAGAAGGCTGAGGTTTTTCGTTTGACGGCATGTGGTGTTCATCTTCGAATGGAAGCATAAGTCGCTTGAGCAATTCACTTGAGTCTGCTGTAACGGTATTTATGATCACACCGTGCTTGCCTCCTTTGGTTATAAACTCAGGGCGATCAAGTCTAAGCTGTCCTTTTTGCTTCGACGAACTGTGACACGAGTAACATCGTGACCTTAATATCGGCTCGATGACATCCACGTAATAAATTGCGGTGTCAGCTTCGCTCGCTGACAGGACCTTGAATTTCGGAGGTAATTCTTGATCCTCTGAGTCAAAGCTGAAAAGATATCCTTCGCCGTGGGTCATAGAACCGCCGAGATGTCCCGTAAGGGAAAGAAGTCCGACCAAAGGAATGAATAAAAATATCCTGACAACCTTTCTTTTGCCTCTATCCTGGAAAAATGTAACTGCGCTTTTGCGTAGAAAATAAAGTAGGGTGGTAAATACCGCCGTCGCAATGCCAGTGTTTCTATGAAGTATGAGAATACGATCATCATAACCGCCTTCTTTTGAAAGGATCAAACCGCTTGCTACTGCAGCAATAGAGAATAAAGCTCCCACAAACAACGATGGCTGAACAGCCTGTCGCAGCTTCTTGAATTTTGAAAAATAGGATGCAAACTCAAAGATGAAAGCAAGGAAAAGAATACCAATTGGTAAATGCACCAACAAGGGATGAAACCTTCCAAAGAGCTGAATCAGTGTTTGCATTCGTTAGGTATATCTTGCTCGTAGGGTATCCAGCATATACTTATTGATCTCCCACTGGTTGGCTACTGGCTGTCTCGTATACGGCAACGACGGCATATAATCAATCGGACCAAATTCTGTAAGTATCGTTAGTCTCCTACCCTCGCGTCTCTTGCTTTCCACTATTTTATCCCACCATGCAAAATGCGCCTGTACTGCTTTCTGCCATTCCGGCGCGCGCGGATCACTCACCTGCGGACCTTCAGGATGCCCAACACGCGCATGAACATGGCCGGTCCTGCTCAACGCAAGGGCTATTGTTTCCTGCTGATCCTCAAGTAATGATTCATGTACATTGCACCAGTGAGAGATATCCAATGTCAGTCTTAACGATGGCAGCTTCTCCATATATTCACGTGAGACCGGTGCGGAATAAAGAATGCGTGAGCGATGGGTTTCGTGGTAGACCGGTACTCCCGTCCGGCTACTAACCTCCGTCGTCAGATCAATGAAAGCTTTATTCTGATCAAAGGTAAAATAATCTCTTCCCGAGTGGCAATTGATGTATAGGGGATTTAAAGCTGCCGCGCCGTCGAGGGATGACTTGAATTGTTGTAAGTGTTTTGCCGGATCCCTGTCAGATCCGCCAACGAGGAATCCAAACTTCAGCTTGTGCGATTCGAATGCAGAAAGAAATTCCTTACGGGCTTTTTCTTCACCGGGATACCATACTTCAGCACCATCATAACCCAGGTTTTTGATCTTTGAACAAAACTGTTCCCAGCTTCCGTCAAATCCCCAGTTCGTAGCCAACACCAAAAGTTCGAATCCTGGCGCGATCATAAACGATTTCAACGGTTTGGAATATGCAGCAATCTCATCAAAAAGTATTGCGGTTCCGGATAGGGCACTATACGACAAAAACTCTCTGCGGTTAATATCCATTATTTAAAGGAAGCATTAAGTTGAATTGAACAGGCAGCTTTAACAACAGTATTCTCGAAATTATTCATCAAGCTACAATTTCACTAATTACTTTGCCTGAAACATCGGTAAGTCTGAAAGGTCTGCCCTGAAAATGATAAGTTAGTTTTTCGTGATCGAATCCAAGCTGGTTCAATATCGTGGCCTGAACATCATGCAGAGATACTTTGCCATTGATGGGATAATATCCGATTTCATCGGTCTCACCCCAGGTCATTCCCTTTTTTATTCCACCACCGGCCATCCACATCGTAAATGCCTCGACATGATGATCTCTTCCGTAAAATGCCATTTCCTTGCCTTCGCGGTTTTCCTGCATAGGAGTTCTTCCAAATTCGCCGCCCCACACGACAAGAGTTTCATCCAACAGTCCGCGCTGCTTGAGGTCTAACAACAATGCAGACATTGGACGATCTATCAATCGGCATTTGTTCCGTAACCCTATGTCTACTGATTCGTTCGCGGACGTTCCATGCATATCCCATCCCCAATCAAAAAGTTGAACAAACCGCACACCCTGCTCCACCAGCTTTCTTGCCAGTAAACAATTATTAGCGAAGGATGCCTTGCCCGGTGTCGTTCCATATAATTGGTGAATGTATTCCGGTTCATTGTTAATGTTCATCACTTCAGGAACGGAAACCTGCATTCGAAAAGCCATTTCATATTGTGCGATCCGCGTGAGGGTTTCAGGATCTTTAAATTCGTCGAAGTGATGTTGATTTATTTTATTGATTGCATTAATTGTTTTTCCTTTTAGATCGCGATCTACACCTTCCGGATCACTAAGGAACAAAACAGGATCTCCTTCTGATCGACACTGCACTCCCTGATACACCGAAGGAAGGAATCCACTGCCCCAAACACTTTTACCAGCGTCGGGTGTCTTACCTCCGGACGTCAAAACCACAAAACCCGGCAAGTTGCTGTTCTCCGTTCCGAGTCCATAAGTCACCCATGAACCGATGCTGGGCCGGCCAAGTCGCGGTGAGCCGGAATGCACAAAGAGTTGGGCGGGTGCATGGTTGAATTGATCGGTATAAACTCCTTTCAGGAACGAAACTTCATCGGCCAGTTGGGCGAAGTGTGGTAAATTTTCTGATATGTATGCGCCTGACTGACCACGTTGTTCAAACACAGCCTGTGGTCCGAGCATTTTAGGAACACCGCGAATAAAAGCAAACCGCTTCCCTTCCAGTAAAGACTGCGGGCACGGTTGATTATGAAGCTTTTTCAGTTCCGGCTTGAAATCAAACATTTCAAGTTGTGACGGAGCGCCGGCCATATGCAAATAGATTACCCTTTTGGCCTTCCCTGGAAAATGTGGCGGCCTAGGCATCATCGGGTCAGTGACGGCGGATAGCCCTGGCGTGGAAGCGTTCGGCTGACAACTTCCCAACAACGTTCCTAACGCTGCTGCACCAATTCCCGCGGCACTCTCCAATAAGAAATGCCTGCGTGAAACTCGTTTTAATTGCTCGTTATCGAAAAACTTATCTTGCATGATTCTTCCATCTTTCCAGTTTCGGAATATGTCGGGTAAACACGCCACCTAGAAAACCAGGAAATCCAAATTCCTTTAACTTATTCTTGACGCGCGCCTTCATTTCGTCTACTGTTATGTCTGGCGATGTAAAGTTACCACCCTCATAACAGTGTGAACAGTACATTGGGTTCTTTGTGCCATCAGCGTTTGTACCTCCCCCTTTGGGGTCCTTATTCAGGGGCATACCACATGATTGGCAATTGCGATATACTTTTTCCATAGTTATTCTTTGGTTATGACT
>DATHIE010000650.1:0-22689 GCA_035316905.1 Chryseolinea sp.
CAGCGGCCTTGTATTCGAGCGAGTTACTTTCGGGGGTTTCAGAGCCAATTAGACTCTGTAGGGCTTCTATATTATTGACGGTTAAATGCAAGGCTTTTAGTATGGAATAGCAACATAACTAGTAACAAAATGGCCATAATGAGCTAAAAATGGCATTTTAGCGGAGAGAGAGGGATTCGAACCCTCGGTACGGTTGCCCGTACAACGGTTTTCGAGACCGCCCCGTTCGGCCGCTCTGGCATCTCTCCGAATTAAAGTGTTCACAAAAATATGACGAAGTCACCACAAGAAAAACTCCCGCAGCCGATGCGAGAGTTTCAAGATTTTTAATTGACAACTAGCAATGATAAATGATTGAGTCCCCTGCTTGCCCGCCACAGCAAAGCGACGGAGGGAACGGGGATTGAGGGGGTTGAAATTTACTATTCGAACCGAAGGGACTCGATTGGATCTAGCCTCGATGCCTTATGCGCAGGGTAATAACCGGAAATCAACCCGACCACCACACAAACTACGAACCCAACAAACATCCACGTCCACGGAATTACAAACACAGTAATGCTCATTGCCCGTGATAAAAGGTTTCCTATAAGGATCCCTAATATTATTCCCGCGATACCTCCCAATAAACAGACCACTATAGCTTCAATCACAAACTGCTGGCGAATACGTTGTGGTGTTGCACCTAGTGCTTTCCGGACTCCTACCTCACGCGTCCGTTCTGTAACTGATACCAGCATGATATTCATGAGCGCGATAGATGCACCCAGCAACGTTATGAAGCCGATACCAAATCCACCCATCCTCAATCCACTGGTGATGCTTTCAAGCTCTTGCGCTAAAGTCTCGCTCTTTTCAAGATCAAATGAATTGGGATCGCCCGGACGATCACGTCGGATGGAACGCATCACTCCCGTCGCCTCACCCATTGCGAGCTCGAGCTGTGTTGGATCGGAAATTCCAACGGTCAAGTCATACCAAAGCCCGCGTCCTTTTGCCATTTGATTTCCCTTAATGATTGGTACCAGCACCATGTTGTCAAAATTTTGATCCGCCAGCTGGCCCTTTTCTTTCATCACGCCAATCACACGGAATTGTATTCCCGAAAATGTGATCTCCGATCCTATCGGGTCTTCTTTATTCTTGTAAAGAGTAGTAAACACCTTATAGCCTATTATTGCTACGGCAGAACCATATTGAATTTCCAACCTTGAAAAATTGCGTCCTTTTTCGGCTTCCAGCCCCTTGATCGCCAGATATTCCTCGTTGACACCGACAACAAACACATTAGGGTTTGTCTTTTTCGAGAGGTGCTTGACTTCCGCGATTTGAGTAATATCGGCCGATAAGCTGATAGTTGAAGCTACACGGTATTGATCGATAAACCGAAATGCTTCGTTCATTCTTAGTTGCGAGAAACTCTTTTCCGTGATCCCCTGCCGATTTGAACCTCTATTACTTTTGGAACGAATGTCAAACGTATTTACCCCGAGGTCTGCAAGGCTTTCATTAACGGATTGTTCGATCGCATCGATCGCGGTAAGAATACCGACGAGCGAAGTGATCCCGATCGCCACTATCAGCGCCGTGAGAACAGATCGAAGCAAGTTCGCCTGAACTGAACGCAATCCTTCTTTGATATTTTCCAGCAGGTTCATAGAAATGGAACAATTTTCACTTTCATATACGTTGATCAAGGAGCCCCAATTGTTACAGGGAAGCCAATAATTATTCAGGAATCGCCCAAATTTGGTATATTCCTTGAAATTAGTCGCTATTATAACCCTGACAAAGTAAATTTACAGGCTCAAACAGGGACGAATATGAAGCGTGGTGTGATTTTATTCCTCTTTTTATTGGCCGCCGTGGGAGGCTGGGCCAATTCCATCCTCATCCCTATGGATGAAAAGCAGGCAAACCATCTCAAGGCTTATGGAATAGCTTATTGGATCCTTAGAAGCGAAATGGAAGTCGACTGGCTGCTTAACTATCGTGGAGGCAGCTTCATGTGTCAGTACCATCCTTCTATTCAAAATGAGCTCGTCATTCGCGGTGTCAGCTTTGAGATAATCTCTTCGGCACAAACGAACCAGATCATTGAAGAAATTGCCAGCCCATCCGCCAACTACGATATAATGAAGCTGGAGAAGTATCCCCGAATCGCCGTTTATTCTCCGAAATCCAAACTGCCATGGGATGATGCGGTAACGCTGGTACTTACCTATGCCGAGATTCCCTATGATATCATCTTTGATGATGAAGTAATGAATGGTATGCTTCCAAAGTACGACTGGCTTCACCTTCACCACGAAGACTTTACAGGACAGTATGGAAAATTCTATGTGCAATACAGTCCAATGCCCTGGTACATTGAACAACAAAAGGAAGCTGAGGATCTTGCGCGAAAGCACGGCTTCCATAAAGTATCTCAATTGAAGTTATCGGTTGCTAAAAAGATCAAGGAATTTGTCTCCGGGGGTGGATTTATGTTCGCGATGTGCTCGGCTACCGACACTTACGATATCGCACTCGCTGCTGAAGGAATAGACATCTGTGAAAGGATGTACGATGGAGATGGTTCTGATCCCAAAGCGCAGGAAAAACTCAACTATGAAAGCACATTAGCATTCACAGATTTCCGGCTGGTACAGGATCCGTTGCAGTACGAATTTTCGGATATCGACAATCAACCAAATGAGCGTGGACTCAGGCAGGACAACGACTACTTCACATTATTTGAATTCTCCGCAAAATGGGATCCGATACCCACGATGCTTACTCAAAATCATACTCGCGTGGTCAAGGGATTCTTCGGACAAACTACAGGGTTCAAGAGTCACTTGATAAAACCCGATGTCCTGGTAATGGGCGAGAACAAACAGATCAGGGAAACAAAATACATTCACGGAATTTTAGGAAAAGGTTTCTGGACGTATTATGGAGGACACGATCCTGAGGATTACCAACATCAAGTCGGTGAAGAACCGACGGATCTCAATCAACATCCGAACTCGCCAGGATATAGACTAATATTGAACAACGTTCTCTTCCCGGCTGCAAAAAAGAAGAAACAAAAGACCTGAAAGATATCAGATCAGTGGATACGGTCACCTCTCACTTCAAGGCCTCGCATTATTTCCGCTTCTTCCGCCAACCATTCATGCCAACGTGCAAGCACCGAATCTTTGTCCATGTATTCCATGGCCAGGTGAAGAAACGTCTTATAATGACCGGCTTCGGAAACCATTAGTTCGTGATAAAATTCAGACAGCTCGGCATCGCCAATCTTCTTCCATAATACCTTGAACCGCTCACAGCTTCTCGCCTCTATAAGGGCGTTCATCAATAACTTCTCCACCAGTTGTTGCTCACGACTTCCACCCTTCTTCACAATTTTTGTCAGTGCATCGACGTACTCATCCTTGCGTTGAGGCCCCCATGCATAGCCACGTTTCTTTAGCTCTTGCAACACGCGTTCGAAATGACTCCACTCCTCTGCGACGATCGGAGCCAGTACCTCCACCAGTTTCTCACGGTCGGGATGTTGGACAATTAACGAAATGCATGACGAGGCTGCCTTCTGCTCGCAATAAGCATGGTCAACGAGTATATCTCTGGTATGCTCCTTAGCTATATCGATCCACCGGGGATCAGTAGGGAGTTCTAGTCCCAACGTAAACTTGTCGCCGCGTCTTACTTCCATGATTCAAAGAGTTTGCTACTCTAAGTTAATCATAGAACGACCAATCGAATCCAAAATCAATAATATTTCGCTGACCGGGATAACCTGGTGTCGGCATGTATCCCTGCTTGGTAATGAGTTGAATCAGGTTGTTATACTTAAAAAATATCCTACCCTTCTTGATCCGTGCATTAAAGAATATATCTACCAAGGGGAAGGACGGGGTCACGAATGATTGCTGAACATAAAATTGTTGAACGGGAACGTCGTATCCGAGCGCATAATAATCGGACTTATAATGAAAATCCACTCCGATCTGCATGTCCAGATTGTCCTTGAAGAAGATGTTGTCGTATGCCAGTTGGGCATTTATAAACAGGTCAGGGATCTGGATCGCCTCGTCCGTATTCTTGAGAACTTTCGTGTATATCGTCTGGCTGCTGAAAGTTATGTGATCATAAAACCGGAGGGAGAATTTCAATTCAGGTGAGGCAATCACCTGCTCGCCGGAAGTCTGTGTGGGAAGTACGGTTTGGCTTGTTCCATAATCTTCTTGTACATAATCAACTTGTTTAAAGAAAACATAGTTGCCCATCCGCGTGAAGGTGAATCCAGGTGATATACTAAATGCTCGCGAGCTGTAATGTAGATATCCATTTACCTGCGTGACATTGGTATTGTCAAAATCGTTGTTCCAAACATCATGCGATCCACGATACGATTGCATTAGTAACGGAACAGAATATTGCGCCTGTTTCAAAGAAGCCTCGAACCATTTTGTCCTTATTCTTCCATCGATGCGGTAATTGCCATTATTCTGAAGTTCTCCCCATCCCGTCACCTCACCCAGTGAATCCAGCCTTAGCGATATCCTTCCCCCAAGATAACTTTCAACACCTGACGTGGAAATACTCACGGTGTCGGGTGACATGGTCATTGAATAATCCCGTATTGCGTAATATCCATTATAAAAGAGTTTCAATAAGTTTCCTTTTATACCCACCTCAGTTCGCGTGTACTTGAATTTCGATTTATCATCCGTCGTGTCGTTGTCTATCTCAATGTAATCATAGAAGTACTCCTCTGGCGGCAGATCTGTGAATCGAACTCCCTGACGATAACGGTCAAATATGTTGTAAATCTGCAGTGCCTTCCCTATTTCGTATTGATGGAATAAATGGAAATTCATTCGCAGATCACCGCTCATTGCGTTCTGCAGATTAGGCTGGACGTTTTCGTAGAAGTAGTCCTTGAATTCAAAATCTTCGTTCGTGCTATCCACACGAATTCCACCATATTCATCTTCCTCAAGTTTGTTCCTTCTAAAGTTTGCAAACACCCGGTATGAGCTGTCCTTACTTTGAAAGGCGGTGTAAAAATCGTAGTAAGTACCTTTGACGTGACGATCACCTTTGCTTTGTCGCTGCACCTGTTTGTCAACGAGAAGCGCGCGGAAATTGAAACCAAAATTCCAGCGCGGATTTATGTTTCTGCTAAAGGAGGCCCTGGTCATTGATCTCCCCTTTCCTCCCAGAATAACATACATTTTTGTGTAAGGAGACTTCGTGTCGTAATTCAGAATCGGCTCTGAATCCCAAATAACATCGTAGGATTGAAAACCAGATGTTGCGCCTATTATTTCAGGCGCCTGATAAAAGATTTGCCGGCTGGACGTCCCGATATTTCCCAGATCCTGAAGCGTATTTAGGCTGCGCTGAACATACGTAAACCGGTGGAAATCACGGATCACCGTATCAATGGTATGATACGTCAGCTTGTTCAAAAAGACGTCATTCTCGTAGTAATACCTCGATGACTTTGGGCCATAGACTTGCTTGGTGGAGTCATCAAGTATCTGGGACCTCCCCTTACGACCAGGCTGGGCCTGCGCGAAGAGGTGTGTCCAACAAATTGTTAAACAGAGGATTAGAACAAGGAAACGGGAAAAATACACTCGCAAAAATAATGGGCATTGTAACGCATTTCGCGGATTCAAACGCTTTTTTTTATCCGGCACGCCTGATACTGTTTAGCACCATCTCATCAAAATCCTGTCCATTTTTTATGAATTCGACTTCAATAGGCAAATAAAAGATAGACATTCCCTGGATCTTGGATTCGAATTCGGTTGCAGCGAGCTTAACCTTATCCTTTTCTGTGGTGAGTATACTTGCCGAAGGGTGCTCTTTCATAAACCGACTTAAGCGTTCGATGTCAGCATTGGTGTAAGAATGGTGGTCAGCATAGTTGAAGTGTTTCTTCAATTTGTAGTTCTGACTGACGTAGTGCTCAAGAGGCTGAGAATTTGAGATGCCGGAAAGCAATACAATTTGATCTCCCATCTTTAGTTCTGTTCGGCCTAGCGGAGTAGGATTTCCGTATCGTATCTGGGTAAAGAACACGGGCCTTTCGACAAACTCCCTTATAGACTTCTCCATTTCAATCATTTCTTCATCTGTAATTTCCGCCGGACACTTGGTAACAATGACAATATCAGCACGTCCAGCGCCAGCCCTGGACTCTCGCAATCTGCCAGCGGGGAGCAAGAAGTCCTCATAAAACGGTCGGCGATAATCGGTAAGCAAAATATTTAGGGATGGTATCACGCGGCGGTGTTGAAATGCGTCGTCAAGAAGGATTACTTCGGTATTAGGATGTTGATGAAGAATATTAGGAATTGCCAGGGCTCGTTCTTCTCCGACAGCAACTTTTACTCTGTCGCCAAACTTCAGAAAGAATTGAAAGGGCTCGTCTCCAAGAGTGGAAGCTGAATCCGTTGGCTGTGCCATACGAAAGCCTTTTGTGCTCCTGCCATAGCCGCGGCTTAACGTAGCCAGATGATAATTCCTTGCCAGCAGTCTTATCAAGTATTCAATCAGTGGTGTCTTGCCTGTTCCGCCCGCTGTTAAATTCCCGACTGCGATTACAGGCAGGTCGAACTTGATCGAAGACTTGGATCCCTGGTCATACAAGCGATTTCTCAGCCCGGTAACTAAATTGAAAAGGATAGCAAATGGGAATAGTAAAACACGAAGGATCGTCATGCAGTCAATTGATGATGGAAAATAGCAATTCTACGCCACTCAGTTGGAAAAATTTTTACAGCAAAACGAAATTCATATTATACTCCATTATCGTTTGTGCATAACATCTCATAAGGCTTAACTTGACGCAACTCGAACTCTAATGATCAGATAAATGGCGACAAGCGCAAAAATAAAAGACATAATCGATTTCCTTGAGTCAGCAGCACCCAGAAGTTATCAGGAATCTTATGACAATTCCGGTCTTCTAACCGGCAATCCAGGAAGTGAAGTGAAAGGCGTGCTGACAACTCTTGATTGCACAGAAGAAGTGGTCGAAGAAGCCATCAGACTAAATGCAAATCTCATCGTTGCGCATCATCCTATTCTATTCAAGGGACTTAAGAAACTGACAGGAAGCAACTATGTCGAGCGCGTCATTATAAAAGCCGTAAAGAATGACATCGCCATCTATGCTATCCACACCAATCTGGACAACGTGCATACCGGCGTTAATAAGAAGCTGGCAGAGCGCATTGGACTCAAGAATCTGAAGATACTGGCACCGAAGCATGGTACGCTGAGCAAGCTGGTCACCTTCATTCCAAAAGAAAATGCTGAGACGGTTCTTTCGGCTTTACACGAAGCAGGTGCCGGCCAGCTCGGCCACTATAAAAATTGCAGTTTCAGCGTGGAGGGGACTGGCACGTTTATGCCAGACGAATCAGCAAAACCTCATATAGGGACATCATCATCGCAGGAGTTCGTGGACGAAATAAGGGCAGAATTGATTTTCCCGAGCCATTCTGCCCAGGGAATTTTACAGGCGCTAAGGAATTCTCACCCGTATGAAGAAATAGCTTATTATATAACCCCTTTAGACAATGAGAATCAAGAAGTTGGATCGGGAATGATCGGCGACCTTGAACCCGCGCAGGAACCTTTGGAATTTTTGAAAGGTTTAAAAAGCAGGATGGAATTAAAGGTGATCCGTCATACAAAAATACTCAACACCAAAGTCAAAAAAGTGGCCGTATGCGGGGGAGCTGGAAGCTTTCTGTTAAGCCACGCAGTGCAGTCCGGCGCGCAGGTTTTTATAACGGCCGACTACAAATACCACGATTTTTTTGATGCCGACGACAGAATTACGATCGCTGATATTGGCCATTACGAAAGCGAAGTAGCCACGAAAGAACTTTTGGTAGAGGTTTTGACGAAAAAATTCCCTACTTTTGCGATCAATTTTTCAAAGACTGTAACAAATCCAATAAGCTATCTATAAATAATGGAAAATCAATCAGTTGCACAAAAGCTTGAGGCACTTGTAAAACTCCAGTACATTGACACAAAACTAGACGAGCTGAAGAAACTAAGGGGAGATCTACCCGACGAAGTTCAGGACATGGAGGACGAAATCGAAGGATACAGGACGCGGCAAAACAAGTATGAGACAGGCCAGCGCGAGATTGAAGACAACATCAAAAAGCACAAGGAGGCGATCAAGGAGGCGGAGAAGTTAATCAAGAAGTACACGGAACAGCAAAAGAACGTTAGGAACAACAGAGAATTTGACGCCATTACTAAAGAGATCGAGCTGCAAGAACTTGAAATCCAAATCTGCGAGAAGAAGATCAAGGAAGGCAAGGAGCTGATAATAGAAAAGAAAGAAGAAATAGAAAAAACCGACGTTTTCGTTAAGGAACGCGGTGATCACCTCGAAAACAAGAAAAAAGAGCTTGACGGCATCCTCGCTGAAAGTCACGAAGAAGAGAAAAGACTGTTAGCAGACCGCGAGAAAGCCGCAAAAAAGATCGAAGATAAACTCCTGAAGTATTACGAAAGATTACGCGGAAGCCTTAGCAACGGACTTGCAGTTGTGCGAGTTGTTCGTGGTGCTGCTGAAGGATGTAACATCGTGATACCTCCCCAGAAAATCGCAGAGATCCGGGAGAAAAAGAAAATTGTGATTGATGAGCATTCCGGTCGTATCTTAGCAGATGTTGACATGGACTCCCTCGATGAAGGCGACAAACCAAAAACTGCTAAGGTTGCTACTCCTCCTCCGAGCAGACGAAAGAAAGCTGAGTAGTATCAATTACTCGTATTATAAGATAGTAAAGGCAGGCCTCAGCGCCTGCCTTTTTATTTGCAGTTGCGTGGTCTCAGATGCGGCGGCACCAGAATGGAAATTTGACGCTGCCACACGCAAGGCCTATGACCTGGTGCTTAACCTTCAGTTCGATCAGGTTCATGCCCAAATAACCAAGCCTGAAACGCCGCAGGAACATTATGCCACTGCCCTTGCGGAGGCACTTGAGTTGTTAATTACGGAAGACATTGAAAAATTCGCGGAATATGAAGACCGCTTTGAAGCAAGACTTGAAAGGAAAACAAAACCAAACAGCGTCGAGGATCTTTTTCTTCAAGCCGAAATCAGGATGCAGTGGGCCTTCGTCTATTTCAAGTTCGGCCACGAGTTCGATGCGGCACTGAACCTTCGACAGGCTTACCTTACGACCGAAGAGATAAAGAAAAGGTTTCCAACATTTATCGCTATCGACAAGACCTCTGCCTTACTCGATATCATCATCGGTTCAGTGCCTGAAAAATATGACTGGATATTAGGCCTCCTCAGTATACAAGGTGCAATCGAGCCAGGACTGGAAGACCTTGAAAAACTCAGGACATCTGACAATGAATTGAAGTTCGAAGCCGACATGCTTTATGCTCTCTTTCAGGGATTTATACTTCAACATCCTGAGGAAGGTATGAAAGTGATTGATGAGGCCGTTGCCAAATATCCGGAGAACGCATTGGTACTATTTCTTGGTGGATCGCTTGCAATCAAGAACTCGCAAAGTGAGTTGGCCCTCGGAATGTTAAATAAGCTCAGCGTTCTGAAAAATACATTTCCTATATACTATGCAGATTACTTAAAAGGCGAAGTTTACCTACACAAAGCGGAATATCTCAATGCAATAACTTCTTATCGATGGTTTCTTAACCACTATAAAGGTCAGAATAACATCAAAGATGCTACCTACAAGATCGGATTGTCGTATTGGCTGAATGGCAACGTTAATGACGCTCAATCAACTTTCAGAATTGCAAGAACCATTGGTACGGAAATCACGGAAGCCGACAAGTATGCATCCCGAAGCATCGCTGAATCAGAGCTTCCTCATCCAATGCTGACACGAGCGAGATATTTCATTGATGGCGGCTACTATAACCAGGCACGCGATATCCTGGACTCCATTGTTCCAACGGACCTGCAAACACCACGCGATGAGGTTGAGCTTAATTATCGAAAAGCAAGGCTATACCATAAGACAAACAGTCTTGTTGATGCCAAGCTTTATTACGGGAAGACCATCGAATTGAACGGAAGTTCCAACTGGTACTTCGCCCCTAATGCTTGTTTACAGTTAGGTTACATTATGATGCGGGAGAACAACAAGGTGGCCGCGGAGGACTATTTTGAAAGAGCTCTTTCTTACAAGAAGCACGAATACAAGAACAGCATCGATACAAAGGCAAAAACTGCACTTGCTCAACTTAAGCGCAAATGAGCAGTGTCATTGTAGCGCTCAAGAGTGAAGGCCGAACCATCATAGTTAACCAGGTAGAGGCATAGATTCTCGTGCTCATACTTGTCCATTAATTTCAGTGGCTGGTTGAGCAACGTGCAAAGCAGGATACGGATTGCCCTTCCATGCATACAGACCAATACGGTTTTCTCTTCAGGATGCGCCATAATGCTATCCACCGCAGGTTGCATACGTCGGACCACATCTTCAGGGCTTTCACCACCCTCAATTCGAAGTGACGTATTTCCCAACTGCCACTGCTTCAGCATATAGTGATAATATTGGTCTTCTTCCGGTGTAATCGGAAATCCTTCTTTTGTGCCCCAGCTTATCTCATTCAGACCCGATAACGATTCCGTTGGAATGCCGAGTTTGAGGAAAGCGGCAACCGTTTCTTTTGTGCGTTTAAGAGCGGATGTATAAACCTTGTCAAAAGGAACACCGCGATATGCATTAAAAAAGGCTTCAGCCTGAAGCCTTCCCCGATTGTTCAGACTGCTGTCCACCCCACTACCCTGAACAATGTTCTGCAAATTGAAATCGGTCTGGCCGTGCCTTATGACGTATATTTTTTTGCTGCTCAATTTTCAGTTATTTTGGGCGCAAAAATAGGAAATTACTGTTCAGTCAAAGGGATATCGAAAAGTTTAATGGGAATTTTTAAGACGAATCGTACAGTTCAATCATTAAACGAATGGTCGACCAATACGATAGCAGAACGCATCGGCATTGAGTTTACCACCATGGGAGACGACTTTCTTGAGGCGCGAATGCCCGTTGACCATAGAACACATCAGCCACTGGGTCTTTTGCACGGTGGTGCCTCGGTTACCCTGGCTGAAACATTGGGCAGCGTAGCAGCCACCCTATGTGTAGACGAAACAAAACAGTTCTGTGTGGGCCTCGAAATAAACGCCAACCACATACGCAGCGTGAAAAGTGGATATGTGACGGGAGTAGCAAAACCAATCCATATCGGAAAAAAAACTCAGATATGGGAGATCCGCATTTCAACAACCGAAGACGAACTAGTATGCATCAGCAGAATAACTATGGCGGTGCTTGACAGGAAAAACTGACTCTTGCGATGGAATCCACCACTACCTCTTCGACATCATCAGCCACGGAGGCAGACTACTTAAATACACTAATTGCACATGCTACGGCAAACAATTTCTCTGTTGCCGTCTGGCGGCTACCCGACAATAAAACCAAACATCTCATCATCTCAAGGAAACATGAGTTGCTAAAGCAGGATGCCACTCTGGAGGAATTGCCAATGGGTTTTATGTTCGCACCCTTCAACAGGGCTGCCGATCGAATATTCCTAAAAGCAGACCTTGCATTCACCTTTGAAGATAGTTCCCTGAAGCCCGGGGCGAATCCCGTTGAGACGACGTCAGAGGCATGGCTAGCTACTCATCTGAAGAATACACCATATCATAAGAAGGCCCGATTTCACAAACTGACATACGAACCCTCATCTACCCCGAGGCAAGACTTCATGGACACCGTTGCGCTGGGCATTACGGAGATTGAGCAAGGTACCTTTGAAAAAATAGTACCCTCCAGAACCCAAGTGATCTCCCTCGGGAAAGACTTTGACATAGTTACGGTGTTCCAAAATCTATGCGCCAACATTCCAAACGCACTCGTGTCCTTTGTGAGCACTCCTGAAAGCGGAAGCTGGATCGGAGCTACGCCCGAGTTGCTCGTTAGTGTTGAAAACAGAAATATCTTCAGAACCATTGCACTCGCGGGAACGCAGGCTCATCACGAAGGAGTGAATCTGAAGAATGTGGCATGGACTCAAAAGGATATCGAAGAGCAGGCTCTGGTGGAGAGATACATTATAAGCTGCTTTAAGAAGATCAGACTAAGAGAATTCGAGGAGCACGGACCCAAGACTGTCGTTGCTGGAAATTTATTGCACCTCAGGTCAGAGTTCAAAGTGGACATGCAGGCCACAAATTTTCCTCAACTCGGTTCTGTAATGCTACAACTCCTCCATCCTACCTCAGCAGTCTGTGGAATGCCGCTCGATACATCCATGGAATTCTTAAACCGTCGCGAAAAATACGACCGACAGTTTTATGCTGGATATCTTGGACCTGTGAACTTCAACAATGGCACAAACATATTCGTCAATTTGAGATGCGCACAACTATTGGAAGATAAAGCAGTTCTTTACGCAGGTGCAGGAGTAACAATAGACTCTACACCAGAGCAGGAATGGATCGAGACGGAAATGAAAATGAACACCCTTCTGAAGATAATTATCAATGAATAGCTTGCAGAGATTGCAGATAGTATCTACCGCTTTTAAATGACCAGTCGCCTTCAACCCATTTTTGATATTGCTGCACTCTGTGCAAAGAAGAACATAAGGAACGCAGTATTGTGTCCGGGATCAAGAAGCGCCCCTTTAGTGCTCGCATTTACGCGACATCCTGACATTAAGTCCAGGATTTTTAGCGACGAAAGAAGCGCTGGTTTTATTGCGCTGGGAATGGCTCAACAGTCAAAAACTCCAACAGCCTTGATATGTACGTCCGGTACAGCAGTCTACAATCTTGCGCCCGCTGTGGCTGAAGCATACTTTAGTCACACACCGCTTGTGATCTTTACCGCGGACCGGCCAAGCGAATGGATAGCACAGCAAGACGGTCAAACAATTCACCAATCTGACATCTTTGGAAAACACGTGAAAAGATCATACTCGCTTCCGCAGGAGTACGAGCATGCAGATAACAAATGGTTGATTAACAGAGTTGTGAACGAAGCCATTAACCTGGCACTACAGGAACCAAAAGGTCCGGTGCATCTCAATGTACCTTTTCGTGAACCGCTGTATCCTGAAGCCGGTGAGTCGATTGTGTATTCGGATAACATCCGAATCATCGAGGATCACCATAACGGATTTCATTTGGCAGAGGAGCAAAAAGCGTTTATAACCGAATCCTGGAAACAATTCTACAACATTCTGATTGTTGCAGGACAACAACCGTTTGATTCGAACACAACTCAGGCACTCACGGGCTTTTTCGAATTGCATAATATTCCGATCGTTGGCGACATCATTTCCAACAGCTATACAATTCCTAAGATGGTGAATCACTCCGACGTTTTTCTTGGACAATGCGGCGAGAGTGTCAAAAAAACATTAAAGCCTGATTTGCTCATCACGTTTGGAGGACCTGTTATTTCTAAAAACCTCAAGCTTTTCCTTCGGCAATATCGCGCAAAAGAACATTGGCACATTCAACCAGGTGGTGACGTTGCTGATACGTTTCAAAGTGTTACCCATGTATTCAATGCTACGGCAGAAGTGTTTTTCACTTTCCTTGGTACGCTGGTAACACAGGAAACTTTTGAAAATCAAAAACAAAATAATTACAACAAATTCTGGGAAGTTGAGGAAAGGCGTGCGGAGCGAAGTCTGTCGGAATTCTTTCCAATGAAAGATTTGGCCGAAATTGATCTGGTGAACGAGATCATCAAGAACCTTCCAAGGCCATGTAATCTTCATCTCGCGAACAGTATGAGCGTACGGTACGCTAACTACATCGGACTCGCTTGCGATCAGACGGGGGTTAATGTGTTTGCAAACCGGGGAACCAGTGGAATAGATGGATGTACGAGCACTGCCGTTGGCCATTCGCTATTGAACGATACTACCAACATCCTCATCACAGGAGATCTCGCGTTCTTTTACGACAGAAATGCATTCTGGCATAATTATCCGTTACCTAATTTGCGGGTCGTACTATTGAACAATCACGGTGGTATTATCTTCAAGATGATCGATGGACCTGGATCTGTGCCCGAAGCCGACGAATACTTTATTACAAAACAAACACTTAATGCAAAGAAGCTTTGTGAAGAGTTTGATTTCGAATACCTGAAGCTCGACAATAGAAGGAAAGTTAAAAACCTGATCAAAGATTTCTTTGATACCGATAAGCGCACTAAAGTCATGGAGCTAGAGTCAGATATTGCTCACAACAAGGAAGTGTTTGAAAGTCTTAAGGAGAAAATAAGAAAAAGCTATGAGTTATAAATTCCCATGGAAGCCCGTCAAAGAATACAAGGAGATCTTATTCCATACGTATGAAGGAATAGCGAGGATCAGTATCAACCGCCCTCACGTTCACAATGCATTCACGCCCCTTACGGTTAGTGAAATGATCGACGCCATGAACATCTGCCGGGAAGACGGGGAAATTCGTGTGATCATCCTCACGGGTGAAGGAGACAAAGCATTTTGCAGCGGCGGCGATCAAAGCGTTCGTGGGCACGGTGGATATGTCGGAAGTGATGCAACGCCAAGACTAAATGTCCTTGATCTTCAAAAAATAATCCGCTCTATCCCAAAACCTGTTATCGCAGCCGTTGCCGGCTGGGCAATTGGCGGAGGTCACGTGCTGCACGTGGTTTGTGACCTGACTATCGCCGCTGAGAACGCACGGTTTGGCCAAACCGGCCCCAAGGTCGGAAGCTTTGATGGAGGTTTTGGGGCGTCCTATCTCGCGCGAATTGTCGGTCAGAAAAAAGCAAGGGAAATATGGTTTCTCTGTGACCAATACGATGCTAAGGATGCGCTGGATATGGGGCTTGTGAACAAAGTAGTTCCTCTTGAAATGCTTGAAGAGACTTACGTGGAGTGGGCACGCAAGATCATTAGTAAAAGCCCGTTGGCTATCCGTATGTTGAAGAGTTCATTCAATGCGGAACTTGACGGCCAGGCAGGAATTCAGGAATTGGCGGGAAACGCTACGCTTTTGTATTACCTAAGCGATGAAGCTAAAGAAGGCAAGAACGCTTTTATTGAGAAACGCGAACCCGACTGGTCAAAATATCCCAAGTTTCCATAAGAATGTTCCATCACAGGACTATCTTTAACCATGGACATAGAAAAAAGAGAGATTTATCGGGCTATTGCCGAGCTTGCGTACGTTGTGGCAAAGGCAGACAAAGGACTTAGCGCGGAAGAGCGAATGGCCTTTGATAAAATAGCTGCGGAGGATCTTGATTATGATTCATGGGCTGCTCAAAGCCGGTTCGAATTACTGGATGAAGTTGTTCATCCTTCCATCGAAAAAGCATACAACGACGCGATCCATGAATTGAAGAAGTACAAAGACCACTTCACTCCGGATCTAAAGGATAAGGCCTTACTCGTTCTACAGAAAGTTGCAGCGTCCTGTAATGGACTGAGTGCAAACGAAGCGTTTATCATCGACCGGTTCAAGAAAGACCTTCAGCAATTGTAGCTAAGTACCAGGTGATTGTATTTTTCATGAATGGCTCGTACAAATCAAAAAAATCCTGCTTCAAAAATAAAGGGCTATGCCTTCAGGTTGCAGCCTCATGAAGATCTGAAACAAAGCATCCTGCAATTTGCCAAGACTAATGCACTTAAAGCCGGCGCAATTCTCTCTGCGGTTGGCAGCCTTGAACAATATCACATTCGATTTGCCAATCAACCCGAAGGGACGACTGGAAAAGGATTTTTCGAGATCATATCTCTGACTGGTACATTTTCTGAATCCTCATGCCATCTGCATATCTGCGTGGCCGACGAGAAGGGTCAACCATTTGGCGGGCATCTCCTTGATTCAAACCTAATCTTTACAACAGCAGAGATAATCGCCGTTAGTCTTGATGATCTGGAATTCCAAAGGATCACGGATAGTACCTATAATTACAAAGAGTTGGTTGTTAGCCGAATAAAAAAATAGCCAATGAGTCATTATCCCTATGGCAGCATCGTGGTGAATGGAAAAGAGATATCCATTGATAGCATTCTCAACGGGACGGCTGGTGCGGTATTGGATTTTGAGCAAACGACATTCACCTTTATTGCTGATTGGCTGTCCGGACGAGAAAACTTCCTTCAGAATACCAGTGGATCGACCGGAGATCCAAGACCCATTGTCATTAAACGAAGTCAGATGATCGCCAGCGCCTCTTTGTCGATCGGCGCGCTTGGATTGAGTCAGGGTTACAATGCCTTGCTATGCATTAGCCCAGAATATATCGGCGGAAAAATGATGTTAGTGCGAAGTCTCATGGCTGGAATGAAGATCATTGCAACAACGCCCACGTCTAATCCATTCAATTCGCTGCCTGAAAATATACAAGTTGATTTTGCCGCCATGGTACCTTATCAGATACATGAAATTGTCCAGTCGGCAGCCGCAAGTAAATTTGACGATGTAAAGAAAATAATAATCGGCGGAGCAACTTTAGACCGCCAAACTGAAGCTAGACTGCAGGGGTACCGTTGCATATTTTATAGTACGTTCGGAATGACCGAAACGGTATCGCACATTGCACTCCGCCAACTGAATGGACTTGAGGCGTCTGATTCCTATCGCGCGTTGCCAGGTATAAAGATTTCAACGGACGAAAGAAGCTGTCTGCAAATCGAATGGGATCAACTAGGGGAAAAGGTCATAACCAATGATATCGTCGAAATAATAAGCAACGATACCTTTCGCTGGGTTGGAAGATGGGATAATGTTATAAATACAGGCGGTGTAAAAGTAATTCCGGAGAAATTGGAAGAAGATATCTATAAGATCTTCAACGCCCTGGGCATTCCCAATGCATTCTTTGTTGGAAGTGTTACGGATGCTGGCTTGGGGAACAAAGTAGCTCTCTTCGTCGAAGGTTTGCTAGAGGAGGATGTTATCGAAAAGATCAAAATCAGAATGGTACATGTTATGTCAAAAATGGAAGTCCCCAAACACGTGATTTTGGTCAAATCTTTTGCCCTCACTGAAAATGGGAAGATAAACCGTAAAGCGACGACAATACCTTACATGGATGGCATGTAACTTAACTCCCATACGTGTCAACTCGCCGAAAATACATTCGCAATAATTCACAAGGAGGGTCAAAATAGATACAGAATTCTAGTTTTTCAGTTTATTTCAGAATAATTTAAGATTAGAAGGTTACATCTGTATCATTTTTTTTATTTAGTTTTGAAATGTCTATACATAGTTGGCTTTAAGGATCCCGCCTAGAATTAGTCACCAGATCTTTAGAGCAGCATTAAAACGGTATTTTAAACTTGGTACCATGAGGAAAGTATTGCTCATAGAGGACGATGCATTGTTGTGCTGGCTTTTAGAAAAGATTCTAAAGAACAAGTATGACGTGACCGTGATGAACGACGGGAAGACTGCATGGGAATGGCTGAGCAAAGACAATATACCCGATCTAATTGTTTCAGACTTGAAGATGCCATCACTCGGTGGAATCGAGTTGCTCGAAAATCTAAACTCCCACGACACCTTAAAAACCATACCTGTGATCATTCACTCTGGTTTTGAAGATTCAGGCAAGCGCAAAAAGTGCCTGGAACTGGGAGCATTTGCCTACCTTGTAAAGCCTTTTGAACCAGAGTACTTGGTGTCAGAAGTTGAACGTGCGATCGAATCCAGGAATGAAAACATCCTGGCCGGCAAATAGTTAGTCGGTAATTTCCCCGCTGCCCTACCCTACTTATCCTGTGTTTCTGTGGTAAGCCTGTCAATAAACTGAACATAACCCTCCACATCTTTCAACTCCACTCCTATCATCGCCTCTAATGCGATCCTTTCCTGGTTAAAGTTCGACCTGGCTTGAATGATTTCTTCTTCCTTTGTATAGTAAGCCTGAGAAGTGGTTCTATAAGTTTCGAGGGTTACTTCGCCAGCCTTGAATTTCTTCTCTGTACTCTGGAACATCAAAAAATAATCTTCCTGAATACGTTCGCGAAGTTTGATGATCTTGAATTTTTCCTTTAGGCGTTCAACTGCCAATAGCACGTTCTGCCTAACCTCCAGCTTCTTTGAATTTACATCGTATTCACTTATTAAAACCTGATCGTTAGCTGCCTGGGCGCTCAAAGGAGCCTGCACAAACGTGCTGAGCGGCAAGCGTAATGCAATGTTGTACTTGGGATAAAACGCTCTGGCTGTTGCCTCGACATCATCATTTCCTGTGAACTCATTATAGTTGCCCTCCACATAGATGTTATCGAGCCAGGACCACCTTGCCTTTGCTCTAAATGCTTGTGCCATTTCAACTTTCTGCGTAACCACCTTATTAGACGGATGATTGCGCCATGCCAATTGAACCAAGCGTTCCTCGAATGAAATTGCCGAGATCTGCTCGGTAACGATGATCTTATTATAATCAATACTTTGCGCTTTTACAGCGAAAGACGCCAACATAAAAAGAAGTAGAAGTAATTTTTTCATACTAAATAGAGTTGATAGCCAATACAGGATTTACAGTAAACAACAATCATTCATAGTGCTCCCGTAACTGGGAAACTTTAATTTACACTATCACCGCGTTCAAACAAACCATTAAGTTCGTATAATTCCGAATACCTGCAAATTAAAACCGTGTGGAAAATCTACCGTCCATCACGTGATAAAGAAATTGCAGCCAATTCAAACGCGTGAAAAAATCGCTTCTCTTTTATAATTTTAAAGGATGATAAAATTTATCGACGCAGGGGTTGCTGAAATACCGGCAATCCAGGACATTGCCGAAAGAACCTGGTGGCCCGCCTATTCCAAAATCCTATCCAAAGAAGAGATCCGGTACATGCTCGACGCATTGTATAACACTGAAACACTGAGTGAGTCCATTTCGAACAAATCACAACGCTATATTCTGCTGAATAACAATTCGGGTTTTCAGGGCTTCGCATCCTTCGGCCGGCGTAAAGAAAATGCACAAGTGGCCAAGTTACACAAGATCTACGTTCTCCCTGAAAATCAGGGTAAGGGCTACGGTCGACTCCTTATCGAAGAAGTCAAACGACGAATCATCCTTGAAAATATCCGAATACTCGATCTCAACGTAAACCGTTATAACAAGGCGAAAGAGTTTTACGAAAGGATGGGATTTTCAGTCGTCGCGGAAGAAGACGTGCCGATAGGCCCCTATTGGATGAATGACTTTGTGATGCGGCTTCAATTTTGAGTTGGCCGCTCGCCTTCGAAAGCGAAAAAATTAGGTATTGCAGAAACAAAATGGTAAGTGCAAATTGCCCCTTTTAACTGACAGAACTTGTGCTTTGGTATCGTAGTTTCGGAATCGTAGAAATAGCATTCACGGCGGCGTTCATCCTCCTGTACGCTTGCTACATCGTCAGGGTAATTCGTATTGCGAAAAGTCTCAATACTTCATACACTAACGTTCTGGTCAAGATACTCTTTCGTACAATCTACTTTGCTCTTTTCATGATCGCCTTGCTTGGCCCTTCGTTCGGAGGTTCAAAAAAGGAAGTTAAATCCATGGGCAAGGACATAATGATTTGCGTGGACCTTTCTAAATCCATGGATGCTTTCGATATCCAGCCATCACGTTTGGAAAAAGTGAAGTTCGAAATGAAAAAAGTTGTGGATGCGTTTAATTCAGACCGCATCGGCATAATTATTTTTTCATCAGAAGCATTCATGCAGTGCCCGTTAACTTATGACCAAAACGCGCTCAACCTCTTTATTGAGACAATGAATTCAGGTTTGGTGCCTTCATCGGGCACCGATTTCGGTCCGCCACTCAGAATGGCCCTAAAAAAACTCGAAGAGGATGATAGTGGTCCTTCGGCTCAAGCCAAATCAAAGGTCATCATCCTCATCAGCGATGGCGAGGATTTTGGGGAGGAAACAGACGAGGTGACGCAGGAAATTGAAAAGAGGAATATTAAACTATTCACTTTAGGAGTTGGCACCGAAAAAGGTGGCAATATCTACGCAGGAAACAGCCTTAAAACAAACCGTCAGGGATTGATTGTTGTTACAAAACTGAAGCCCGATGAGTTGGTTTCGCTTGCGAACAAAACAGGCGGGCAATATTTTGAAATCAATGAATCGAGGAATGATGTATCCCGAATGATCAATACGATCAGCAAAATTGAAGGTGAATTGCGCGATAAGAGGTTTGTTGACGTTACCGCCAACAAGTATTTTTACTTCCTGATCGCCGCGTTACTTCTCTTCGTCCTGGACGTACTTATAAATGTCCCAACGGTAAGGATATGATGAAACTGGCAATAGCATATACATTACTTGTAGTTCTTTCGATCGATCCCGCCAAGATCGGTAAAATCAATACCGCCAAATCGGAAGCCAAGAAGGCCTATAATTCCGGTGATTATAAAAAAGCGATCGAACGTTACACTTACATTGTGGACTCTCTGGGGGTTACGGAAGACGAAGTCACGCTAAACCTTGCAAACTCCTATTTTCAGATTAACGATACTGCTAGTGCAACGGGCGCCTACCAATCGATCGCTGGAAGCGTCAAGCCCCGCGTCCGCTCAAATGCGCAACACCAACTTGGCGTCCTTAATCATAGGCAAGGAAAATTTGAAGAAGCGCTTGCAAATTTCAAGCAAGCCATCAAGGCCGATGCCAATAACACTGATGCCAGATACAACTATGAAATGTTGAAGAAGAAACTGGATGAGCAAAAGAAAAAGGAAGAGAAAAACAACAATAAGCCCAAAGAACCATCCGAATATGCAAAGAAGTTAAAAGCACAGGCCGAAGCACTGTCAGCGCAGTTTAAATTCAGAGAGGCTCAGGACCTGATGCTAGAAGGCGCGAAAAAAGATCCGTCTGTTATGTACTACAGTGACTTTATAGAACGACTCAAGAGTGTGGTAACCATAAACAAGAAATGAAAGCAGAAATGAAAGCGGTTTATATATTCATCTTTTTTATTGTAAGCACTTGCATCTGCTACGGACAAGGCGCGCAGTCCTATTTTGACGCTTCGGCAAATCATTACGTTAATGGCAGAGCACCACAGGCTAAGCAAATGGTAAACGAAGGATTGGTGAAATTTCCTAATGACGCAAAGCTCAAGGCGCTGGCAGAAAAAATGAAGGAAGAGAAACAAAAAGAAGACCAACAGAAGCAGGAACAAAAGAACAAGGAACAAGAGAAGGAACAACAACAGAAGGAACAACAAGAGAAGGAACAGCAACAGAAGGAGCAACAGGAAAAAGAGCAGAAAGAAAAAGAAGAACAACAAAAGGATCAGCAAAGCAAGGAAGAGAAAGAAAAGAAGGATCAACAGCAACAGCGACAAAACCAAGAGCAAAAAGAAGACGAGAAAAAGGAGCAGAACAAAAATACCCCACAGCTTTCAGAGAAATTACAGCAAATGAAGATCAGTGAGGAAAAAGCCAAGATGATCCTTGAAGCGATGAAAAATCAGGAGATACAATACCTTCAGCAAAATAAGCGCAAAGCAACCAAACCCAAAGACAAGACTAAGCCGGATTGGTAATTGCTACCCGTTTAACACCAAAAGTTATGAAAGAAGCTTACATTATTTCTGCAGTCCGCACGCCAATCGGCAGTTTCGGCGGCAGCCTTGCATCTGTTTCTGCTGTTAAATTGGGTTCCATTGCATTCAAAGGGGCGCTGCTAAAAGCGGGAGTTGATCCTAAGCACGTTCAGGAGTTGTTTGTTGGAAACGTGCTTTCGGCAGGATTGGGGCAGGCACCTGCCACCCAGGTTGCTGCGGGTGCGGGTTTAGGATTTGAAATACCGTGCACGCTTGTAAATAAAGTCTGCGCTTCAGGAATGAAGGCAGTGATGTTCGGAGCACAGTCCATTATGCTTGGGCATAACGATGTGATCCTCGCCGGCGGCATGGAAAGTATGAGCAACATTCCATATTACCTGTTAAAGGCGCGTACAGGTTACAAGTATGGGCACGGTGAATTACTCGACGGGCTTCAGTACGACGGGCTCACAGACGCATACAACCATTGCGCTATGGGCGTTTGCGCGGATAATACGGCTAAGGAAATGAACATTTCACGTCAGGACCAGGATAACTATGCGATTTCCTCTTATAAGCGATCAGCATCGTCCTGGACATCAGGCAAGTTCAAAGAAGAAGTCATACCCGTCGAAATCACGGATAGAAAAGGCAACATAACCTTGTTCGGAGAGGATGAAGAATTCAAAAACGTCAATTTCGAAAAAATTCCTTCACTCAAGCCGGCATTCTCAAAAGACGGAACCGTGACAGCAGCAAATGCCTCCACTCTCAATGATGGCGCTTCAGCTTTGTTGCTTGTAAGCAAGGAAATGGCGCAGCAATTGGGAATCAAACCTATAGCCAAAATCAGGGGTTTTGCCGATGCAGCGCAAGACCCGATGTGGTTTACAACAACTCCGTCGCTGGCAATTCCAAAAGCGCTTAAAAATGCAGGTGTCGATCAAAAGGAAGTCGGATATTTCGAGATCAATGAAGCCTTCTCGGCGGTAGCAATCGCCAACAACATGAACCTGGGAATCGATCCTGATAAAGTAAATGTCAATGGAGGGGCCGTCGCCCTTGGGCATCCTTTGGGTGCGAGCGG